>PLTG01000029.1 GCA_003165355.1 Candidatus Babelota bacterium
CGCTCACCCTGAGCGAAGTCGAAGGGCGCATTATTCTCAAGTATCAGAAAGTGTATTATGGAACCAAATCAAAAAAAGATACTAAAATTTGAAGATATCAAATCTCGAATTATGGAAGAGCTTAAAAATCGCTCTAGTAAAATTGGTATAAACGAATCGGTGACTTTGGTAGAGGGTTTTTTAAATGAGCCTTTTAGTAAAGAATTATCTACTTCAATTATGATTGGTGGGCCTACGGTTCCTATGATTATGCTTGTTGGGAATGAGAGCGGTAAGGTATATCTTTTTGCGCTTAAGGCATTGCTCAAGGATGTGTGGGAATGAAACCAGAACAATTAAATTTTCAGCCAAGCGAAGAAGTTATTGGCAAGAATCAGCCGGGTGTTGCTGTAGATGAACCTACAGTTAGAAAGATCGTTAAAGAAGTTATTGAAGAAGTTATTAAACAAGAAAAAAATAACATACTTGATGAAGCTAAAGCTGAAATAGAAAAAAAAATTCAAGCATCACAGGCATCATTTATAACTGTCTTTGGCATATTTGCGTCAATTACTTCTTTTTTAACGATTGAATTTCAATTTCTTAAAACTCTTAATAATATTCTACAGATTTTAGGTTTTACACTCGTTTTGTTTGCTCTATTATTTGGATTCAATATCGGATTAGATTATTTGGTCAAAAGTAGAATTGATAAAGAGTTTCCACTTCCAAATCTTTGGTTTAGCGGTTTTGTTATGATCTTGCTTTTTATTGGCATATTTCTAACTTGCATTGGTTCAACATTAAATCCAACGAATCTGGTCTTTCTGTGAATTTAAAAATAAGCTTATCAATTATATTTTTATATAGCATCACGCTAAAAGCAGCCGAAGTATGGGTTGATCCATCAGATGGTGAGGTAAATCATCTCTATGTCGGTGCGCCGGGTATGTTGTGTAGCGCTGCGCAATTTGCAAAGTTAACCCCAAAATTTACTGCAATAACCGGGGAAGTTGTAAAATGTGATCGTGGTATCACAGTTGTACCAAAGACTGTCATTGTTCCCAATTTAGCAGAGATATCTTTACGAAGATCAACACAAGATGAATTAGCATCATGTATCGGAAAAACAGCAATTGCATTTCCGTTATCTGTTATAGGAGCTCTCGCGCTCAAGGAAAATAGCAATCATGTTTTATCGAGTGCCATCTTGATAGGAAGTATGAGCTATGTGTTCTGGCGGCCCATTAATTTTTTATTATCACACAGAGCCCATCAAAAATTTGGTATTACGTTTGAATCTTCAAATAGTGATATATCTATACGTCAACATGTTATTGACCCCTTTAAAATTAACATTGCACAAGATGATGACGTACGTATATATAGCAATGTTCTTGCAGATAGTTTACAGCGTGAGCAGCAAGGCAAGATTTCTAAAGCCATTTTATATGGTGTGTCGCGCGGTTCTGCAACCGTGTTTGAAACTTTTGCACAGCTTGATGCGCAAGGTAAATCTGATAACATTGGCGCCGTAGTTTGTGAAGGAATTTTTGATTCGGTGCCCAATATTATTGAAAACGCACCTTTTATACAAAGAACAAAATTGCAGGCACTTATGGCCCTGGGAATTACTCGATTTAAAAAAGATGGTATGTCCCCACTTTCCATGCTTGAAAAAATTGTTGATAAAGATAAGCCTATTGCATTGATTACTTCAAAAATTGATGAGGAAGTGCCTTATCAAAATACTCTCAATGTATATACAAAACTACGTGAACGAGGCCATACAAACGTTCATATTCTCGTGCTAGAAAAGTCTGCGCATCATGAATATTCTTTAGGCCTTGAAAAAGAAAAATATCAGGCATTTATGCATGCATTTTACCGCAAGTATAATTTACCTTATATAAAGCGATTCGCCGATTCCGGTGAAGAATATGTTAATTTGAGTCAGCCATCGACTGATGTATAAAATAAAAAAATTAATAAAAAAAATGAAAAATATAATCAAGATACCGCATGTGCCATTCTACTTTGTTCGTCACGGTCAAACCGATTGGAATAAAGAAAATAAGGTTATGGGGCAAATTGATATCCCATTAAATGCAACTGGGCTTGAACAGGCTCAAGTTGTAATGCTCTGGCCGTGATTAAAATACGTATAGGAATCGATTATCTATCGTCCTATTCGCAGTTGCTGTATATGGCTGATCAGGCACAGGATATAACGCAAGAAGTTATTAATAGATATATGAAGGAAGCAACCATATGAAAATTGAAAAATTAAAATTCATCGCAATTATAGTTATATTTGCGTTAATAGGGAGCATCGCATGCGCATCCAATGGCACGATACTTTTTCTTGACTCTAACGTACATGCTCGATGCGATGCCAGCCTTTATAGACGTAATCTATACGATCAAGCTACGACTAAGTATGGATCGGCCATAGAGAAATTTTATCAACAAAAAGAGGCGATAGAGGGTGATCTTCGTCGTGGCGTAATCACTAAAATTGAGGCTGGTGTTCGATTGACACGGGCCGGTGATATACTGCACGAGGCAGAAATGGAATGCCAAGCATCTCAAAAGGGATTGGACACTGTAATAACAAGAATCGAAGAGTTGATTTCAATCGCGGTTAAAAGAATTGCAGCGCGACACAATGCTACTGCTGTGAGCATTCTTGAATATAATTTTTATATTAACCCAGACAACGATATCACAGCTGAGGTTCTTGCGGATATTAATCAAGATTTTAAAGAAAATCACATGTTATACTTTAAATAATTTAAAGTTTGTCAATGTAGCAATGCCTGCAATCAGTAACAGCTAGGAATATTAGGAACATTATGAAAAAACTATTAATAATTTGCCTTTCAGTTTCAACTATTAGCATGCATGCTGAATTGATGCAAGATGCAAAAACATTTAGATACTATAGTATTCCGGCAACTTCAGATATAAATCAACTCCTGTACCATGCCCTAGTTTGGGATTGCAAGGATATACAGAAGTTTTGGGCTGGACAGCAGGCAGCGCTGAAGGCGCAATTTGCAGGTAACAATAGAGGTGGAAGCTATCAACAAATTTATGGCCCTTTATACGTAAGGAGTCAAATTACAGAGTATTTACAGCGAGTAGCAACGCCCACTGCAATCAGACTACTAGAAGATCTAAAGAAGAACAATTTTATTTTTTGAGATAGGTAGTATCACAGTGTTTGTAATAGTCCTGCTGATGGATTCTCGCCGGCGTTAAACACTTTCAAACTGGGTTGCAGACTTTTTCAGTCAAAAGTTCGAAGGGTGACCAGTCTGCTCAGGCTGTTTCATATTAAATTATAATGATCGGAAATATAGCGATGAAATCGTGAGAATAAAATCTTCATTGTTGCCTTATGAGGGAAATGATTCATGGGTTGAAGATATTTTGTTTGATATAAAGACATGTCTCATGAATGACCAGCTTCCGGAACTTTCTGGAAGCTGTGATTATTGTTCATATTGGGATGCTGTGAAAAAACATGTTGTAAATTATGAAAAAAAATAATAATTATTTAATTTTTGAAGGAGCTTTTTATGGTTTTTAGTAAAAAAAA
>PLTG01000012.1 GCA_003165355.1 Candidatus Babelota bacterium
TTCGAACCCTGCCAGGCGCACCATCTTGCGCTTATCCGGGCCTACTGGCTCGGCAAGCTACAGATGGCACGGCCAGTTTTTTAAATGAAGATAATATGGATAAACTCATTGCTTTGTATCAAAAGCGTCTTGGTCTTCAAAATGCAACATTTTCACGCATCGATCATGAAGATGCCACAGTTGCGGATGTTTATAGGGTTACGAAATCTTCGGGCGAAAAGTTCATTCTAAAAATATGTACCCGAGCTAACGATTACTTTCACGAAGTTTATTTTCTGAATTATTTTACCAATAAATTACCAGTGCCGCGCATTATACAAGTTGTTGAACCAGAGGCGGATTTGTATGGCGCTATTTTAATGGAATATCTGCCGGGTACGTTGATTAATGCGGAAAATTTTACAGCTTCTCTCGCTTATGAAACTGGCTCGCTACTCGCACGCACTCATATGAATCAAATAATTGGTTATGGGGATCTTACACAGTCTCATAATTTAAACCCTGACCCTCGCGTTTATTTTACTATGAAATTCCAAGAGGGTATTGCAGAATGCAGCGGACATCTACCTGAAAAACTCATTACAAAATGCCTTAATTATTATAATACCCATATAAATCTCTTAGATTCAGTAGATGGGCCGCGCATTGTACACCGTGATTTTAGGGCGGGAAATGTAATAGTTTATGACGGAAGGGTTCAGGGAATTATTGATTGGTCATCGGCACGCGCAAGTTTTACAGAAGAAGATTTTTGCTTTTTAGAACATAGTGATTGGCCAAATAATGCCACGACTGAGAAATCTTTTTTGGATGGATATGCAAGCATTCGCCCAGTTCCGGATTATACTAGAATAATGTCACTTTTGCGCATGAGCCGAGCAATTGCTTTAATAGGGTTTGCGGTTAAGCGTGGAACATGGAAAAACACACTCTCTACTAAGTATCAGTATAATAGAAATTTTCTTGAAACATTTTTTGAAAAGTTGTAGCTGTTTGTAAAAGATACCAATGAGGGAATCAAGAGCTATGGACAATAGAGATCATACTTTTTACACTTAAACGTAACAGATATTTTAAGCGATCATTTAGGAGATCATTTATGAATGATATTTTGGGAAGAATAGTTATTGATCCTCTTGTTATGACAGGCAAGCCTATCGTTAGAGGCACACGAGTACCCGTTGAGCTCATATTGGGATTACTTGGAAAAGGTGCGACCTATGATGACATTCTCAGAGGATATCCTCGCGTTACCAANNGTTGACGAATGTGTAGACGCGTCTGTTATTGTGTGGCTCAGGAACCGAGGATATGACATAGTCGCAATCGTGGAGACATCATCATCGATATCTGATATTGAAGTCCTTCAGAAAGCATTAACAGAAAATAGGATATTGGTTACCATGGATAAAGATTTTGGTGATCTTGTTTTTAGAGGAGCTCAAGCTCACTGCGGTGTCATCTTATTGCGAACATCAAGTTGGAATCCGGAAGATATCATAGCTCTATTAAGCGATGTTATCACACAACATAATCATGAATTAGAAAATAATTTTATTGTTGCAACGCCACAAGTAATCCGCATTGTACGAATGGCCATTGTGCACCATTAAAAGCCCGGGGAAGAATTTAAATATTTGCACATTCAGTAATTACCATAAATCCGATACAGCGCATATTCTTTAAAACCAAGCTTTTCGGCCAGCGGTAATCCGATCTGGGAAGCGGTTAAAATGGCGATAGTATATCCTTTATTATACGCATCTAATAGTGGTTTACTACTTATTGCGTAACCCATTCCTTTGCTGCGATATGCTGGCAAAGTTCCTACCATATGCACACTCACTATATCCTGATGATAGAGTGCCATGCTCGCAGCGACCGGCTTATTTTCATAAAAACCAAGATATAATTTTAACATGCCCTGCGCTCGCGCAATTAAAGAATGGATCGCTTTTACCATCTCCTGCTCATTATAATGATAAACCTCGCACGCAATAGCAGTCCACAGGGCTATAGAATCATCTTCAAAGGAAATTTCTTTCACTCCAATCTTATCACCGGCATCGATTTTCTTAACCGAGGGCAGATCAGCAATCATAGCGGGAAATGAACCCATATAATTCAAGCCATGATCTTCAAGGAGTTTGATGGTCGCATGATCACTGCTCTCAACAAGCCAGGTAAAATTAACCGTTTTAAAATAATCTTTGATAGCAATTACTTCGCTGCTCGTGATCGGCTCACTATTATACACCCTATTAAATCTGCCGAGTGAACCTGCAGTCTTCATGGCAAAACAATGCTCAGTAGCATAATCGATATACGGGTTGCCGCCAAAATTCATAAAAAGAAGGTTTTGGAGTAACAATAGTTTATTCATTTTTTTCCCTATCCTTTCCTAAAACGATCATCCCATAATGGGTTTACTTCAATAGCTAATATATCAATTGATCAATTTTATCATAAAAAGCTCTGCAAACAATACATATCCTAATCAAACTG
>PLTG01000009.1 GCA_003165355.1 Candidatus Babelota bacterium
TGACGAATAACTCATAATGTGCAGTCTATCTTTTTGATAAACTAAAGGTCAAGAGACATGCTTTTTATAACTATCCTAAAAATGAGATTTTAAGAAGTTCATCGAGCCGTTTCGTGATGTCATCAATCGATATTCGTTCCTGTTTGGTAGAGTCCCGGTGGCGTAAGGTTACCATGTTATCCGTTGGCGTATCAAAATCGACAGTAATACAGGCAGGAGTCCCGATCTCATCTTGTCGACGGTACCGTTTACCAATAGAACCGGAAACATCATATTCAACAGAATAATTGGCTAGCTTAAGTTTTTTATATAAGGGGTGCGCAAGATCGTGCTGTTTTTTTGTAAGAGGCAAAATAGCAACGGTAATAGGGGCGATAGCTGGGTGCAAGCGGAGTACGGTGCGCGTTTCGCCTTCGACAGTATCTTCATAATAAGCGTCAAATAAGAGCGTTAAAAAAAGACGATCGACACCGACTGAGCATTCTACTACATGGGGTGTGTACGATTCTTTAGTCTCTTCGTCATACACCTTTAAATCTTTACCCGAATGTTCCATATGCTGTGTTAAATCGTAATCACCACGGTGAGCAATGCCTTCGAGCTCTTTCCATCCAAAAGAAAAGTGGTATTCAATATCACTGGTTCCGCGGGAGTAGTGTGAAAGCTCACCTTGAGCATGTGCATGGAGGCGTAGGCGCTCTTTGGTGATACCGATCGCATGCATAAACATCATACGTTGGAGCATCAAAAAGTTATAAAAATCGTTACTTTCTGAAGGCTTACAGAACCATTCAAGCTCCATCTGCTCAAATTCACGCATTCTAAATAAAAATTGCTTTGGAGTAATCTCGTTCCTGAAGGCTTTACCAATCTGCGCGATACCGAATGGGATTTTAGCACGCGATGAAGTCATCACGTTTTTAAAATTTACAAAGACCACTTGAGCAGTCTCTGGTCGTAAGTAGGCGGTGGTAGACTGGCCCGTGTTTGCGCCCACTTGCGTGGTGAACATTAAATTAAAATCACGTACTGCGGTCCACTGCTTATTGCCACAATGTGGGCAAGGTTTTTCTAAATTGATATCATCAGCACGGTAACGGTGTTTACAGACCATGCAATCGACCATCGGGTCGTGAAAGTTTGAAATATGGCCAGAGGCTTTCCACATCGCTTCAGGGCCGATAAGGGCACCATCGATATAGACAACGTCCTGTTCGAGATGGTTTAATGACTGTTTCCATAGATTACGTATGTTCTGTTTCATTAGAGTGCCCAGAGGGCCGTTATCATAGAGTCCCGTTACACCGCCGTAAATTTCAGCGGATTGAAAAATGAAACCGCGACGCTTACAGAGAGAAACAAGTTTTTCAAGCGTTACAAAAGAGCCTTCGCTCGTACTATTTGGCGCATGCGCATCCATGAAAATATCCTTAAGTAAAGTTTTCTACTAAAGAGCAGTTTATCATATTTTATTTTTGCAGTACACTCAACGGTATCATATCTACACATAAAAAGGACTAAAATGAAAAAAATATTGATCATACTTATTCTCATATTACTCGGAATTACCGGTTATTTTGTGTATCAAAGTCACCAAGACCGTCAATATCATTCAGAGCTTTTTGAAAAGCTTAAATCCCATATTCAAAGGCCTGAAAGTGGTGAATCTTCTGGCTCCGCCTCAGCCAGCGATGTAAGTCGCCGCTGGTCTGATATTCAGCCACGGGTAAAAGATACGGTGGTGCAGGTCTGGGTTCAAAAAATCGATTATAACTGGCTCGAGCCTTATAAAACTCCTCAACAGGGCCTTTCAACCGGGAGTGGTTTCTTTATTGATGAAAAGGGGTCATTTATTACCAATTTTCATGTTATTAATGGTTCTGTGGCTGTCGAGGTGCAAATACCGAGCATGGGTAAACAACGTCTTGCCGCTCATGTGCTTGCCTTAAACCCTGACCGTGATCTTGCATTGGTGCGTTTGACCCCCGAAGCGCTTGAAAAAGTTAAAGAGACCTTAGGCCAGGTCCCCTATCTACGTTTTGGTGATTCCGATTTAGTGCGCAGATCAGATGAAATTATGACTCTGGGTTATCCGTTGGGCCAGCAATCGCTTAAAAGTACGACCGGTGTAGTCAGTGGACGCGAGCATATGGACGGCCATTATATGATTCAAATCAGCGCGCCGATTAACCCAGGAAACTCAGGGGGACCGTCGTTGAATCAAGATGCTCGAGTTGTTGGCGTGAATACCGCAGGTTTTGCTGCAGCGGCTGCGCAGAACGTTAACTATATTATTCCAAGTAATGAGGTCACACAGTTTTTGCTCCATGCAGATCAGGTCAATTGCGAAGGCAATTCTGATATCACGTTTTTACGTAAACCATTTTTAGGGGTCCATTTTAACCCTGCAAGCGAGAGTTTGACTAAGTTTCTTAATAACCCCTTGCCAGGCGGATTATATGTTATAGAGACCTATAAAAATAGTCCCCTAGAGAAGGCGGGCGTTAAGGCCGGTGATATGATCTACACCATAGACGGCCATTCGTTGGATATCTTTGGCGAGATGAATGTACCATGGTGTGAAGACAAAGTGTCGATTGTTGATTATATTTCACGTCTGATGCTGGGTGATAAAATTCATGTTACGGTCTACCGTCAGGGCAAACCGGTGAATGTATCATTTGTCTTTAATCAGTGTGATTTGCCGGCAGTGCGCCAGAAGTTCCCACCGTATGAAAAAATCGATTATGAATTATTAGGCGGCATGGTCTTTATGGACTTAGCGTTGGATCACATTCCGCATCTTATTCAATCTGCTCCCCATTTGGCTAAATACGGTGACTTTAAAAACCAGTTTGAGCCGGCTGTGGTGCTCGCGCATGTGTTGCCCGATTCTGTTGCATTACGCTCATTTGTATTAATGCGTGGTCAAATTATTTCTGAAATTAATGGGGTAACTATTAAAACTCTTGATGATGTGCGTAC
>PLTG01000028.1:0-14244 GCA_003165355.1 Candidatus Babelota bacterium
TTTGAAGCTGTTTGAGCCGCCCAAGCGTAACTCGCCGGTTTGGTGCCACTGGTTCAAATGCATATTCAAAGAACTCAATAATCATTTTTTCTCTTTCCATAAGAGAGGCTTTGTGCCATAATGCGCCCCATTGATTGATGTCTATTGATGTATTGTTGGCCGAAATTGTAGTGACGAGCATGAAAAATATATTGCGAAATATCGCTAATTTAAATAGTCTGGAATACCGGTTATTATGAATTAGATTTATCATTATAAAATTACTTTCCTTTTTTATGGTTGTTATAAGAAAAAGAATGAATATTTCACCCTAGAGTAGAATACTGTATGTTGTTGTCAAGTTATTAATTGAAAGGTGTTGTGTGATGAAAAAAGTTTTTTTGATACAAAGTTTGAAAGTAATTCTTACTATTGGAATAATCGATATCTATGGCGGACTGGTATTCCATGGAACTCAAGATACATTATCTACCATAGCTAAAATTATTTCGGCAAAACAAAAAGGTGCCTACTTAAGATTTGGCGATGGCGACGTTAATTTAGCCTTAGGTCTTAATGATGCTTTACAGTCGAGAAATCAATCACTTATGTACGAAATGCGAGAAGCATTTTCTTTACAAGATCCGCATATTTTAAAAACATTGCCGCTTTATTGTAAGGAGTTTAATGGTTATGAAGAAGGGATGTTTCCTGGTAATCATGGGGCTCCATATGAGTGGTGCTTAGACATAGTTAATAAGGTTAAGCCGTTATGGAATGGCCCTTTAAAAGATGTTTATTCGCACGCTGCATTGCATTTTGCTGCATCGCAGTACCCAGATTTTTGTATACAATTTTTAAAATTCTTAAAAAAATCTAATTGTTACATGCTTATTGGAAACGAAAAAATCCCGGCATCTATGCCGGAATTATTATTTGGGCCGGATTGTCTTTTTGTGCCTACACCTTCACAACAATCATATAATGCAATAGATAGAATAGAAAAAGAGTGCTTAGAGAAAATTGGTGATAATAAAGAATATAAGATCATCGTTACCGCTATGGGCTGCTCTGGCCGTGCATTACAAAAAAGATTATGGAAAAAATTGGATAATGTTTTCCTATTTGATTTTGGAAGTGTTTTAGACGCACTTTGTGGATGGAATACAAGAGCTTGGATAGAATTAACTGAATTTGATGAAAAAACATTTATAAAAAATTTTAAAATTGCTCTTGAAAGTTAAAAGCTATACAAAAGGGGCATAAATCTTTAAAGATTTATGCCCCTTTACTTTATGATATTAAAGTTTTTGTATATCTAAAGTGCCGTCATGGCCAAAAAATCTTGCTGTAATTCCAAGACTTGAAACTTCATATATTCTATCCGGTGTGATATTTTTATGGATAAAGCTGGCGACCTCTGCCTCTATATTAATCATATGTGTTTCCATAGCAGCTAAATTTAATTGCGATAACATATTTTTCATATGCTTGCAGCGCATTGCAAAACACCCGGTATAAACTTGCCCATGGTTATCGTACTTAACAAAAGCATCATAAGATTGGTTCTGTAAAATTAAATTGATAAAATTAAAATTATTGAATGGATATCTACCTGTTAACTTGATAATAAGGATATCGTCATCAAAATTAAAATATTTTAGGGCTTTGATCATCGCCTTGGCCTCATTTACCCCTTTATTCTTAAGTTTAAAATTATTTGAATGGCTATAAAAGACATGGCTGCAATAATCATTTAGATATGAAAAACCTTCAGTTGAGCAAGATTCAACAAAAAAAACTGGCAATGGTTGCTGATTTAATATGTTTAAAACAGTGATATATTCGGCTTTCCGTTCTTCAGATTTTTGCTGGATCAGCGCCCCAGTGCAAAGAATGACGATAGGTTGTTGTATTGCAAAGCAATCGGTTATACACAGAGAAAGCGCCAGCAGAATTGATTTTTGTAACATAATTATTTAACTTCTCGGTAAAAAGGCCATGTTAAAGGCGAGCGGGCATCAAATTCTCTTAAAAATAAATTCGGTAAATTCTTGAATTCACATTGATGGCAATCTTCTCCACAAATATAAATAATTTTTTCTGTTTCATAAGTTTGTTTAACAAGGTCATAGAACGGGAATCCGTGGTGAATATAAGCATAAATAATAAGATCAAATTCTTTATTTTTGATTCGTTGCTCAATGTTTTTTCTATCTACGGGTAAATCATCTATGATCTTTGCATAACTCATCCCTTTACCATATAAATTTTGCATATCACCATTGTAGCTTTTATATATAAAATCTATTTTAGGAAAATCTATAATACGGTCTTGATAAAGTTCTTTTAAGCCAGTTAAAACTCGGGTTACCATGTAATCTGGGGAAAGCTTATTTGCTAAGAATAGTATAGAACCATTCCCCTTATAATTAACTTTCTTTAAAATGTATTCTGCCATATTTTTTGTGGTTAAATGTTGCCGTGTATATTCAAGTAGCTTTGTTAATATTTGATAGTATTTCTTTTTATTGAATTTAGTATGGTCTATTTTTAGGTAAGAGACACCCTCAAGATTCATGGCCTCTTTTATAAGTTCTTTAGGTAAAAGATGCATCACTTTCGGGTTGCACTTATCAAGGTCAAGGAAATAGGGTATGCAACCATTTGCTAGAATTTCATAATGCCGCATGCAATCCCAACCTCCTTTTGCATTAGTTATTGCAAAATATGAACGTTGATAATCTTGATAATAATCTGATTCCTCTTTGTATATATAGGTATCAATTTTTCCTGGAATTATAAATGCAAAGTCTTTATCCTTTTCAGGTATTTCTTCAACAATTTTATGCTCAGAAATAGAAAACCCAATAGGAAAAGGAGCGCATTGAATAAACGGCGAAAAAGCAAGTAAAGCCATTAAAATGCTTTTACGCGGGTGAACAGCAATATTCATGATATTTCCTATAGTCTATCAATATAATTCTGTTTTTGAGCCATCTGTAGTAGCTAAAAGTACCGTACATTTATTAATATTTTCGATCCAATGATCTATATTTGTTTCATACCATTGAATAGTATCAGCAAGCCCTTCTTCAAGTGTTATTTCGGGCTTCCAGTTCAATAACTCCCAAGCCTTTTTTGTTGAAGAAATGTGGAGCATGACTTGCCCAGGGCGGTCCTTGGTGTATCTTTTGTGCGATATTGGAAGATCAAAATAATTAAGTATAGTATCTGCAATTTCATTAACCGAGGTTGCGATGCCGCTGCCAAGGTGAATAACTTCGTTTTTAATTTTGTTAAAATCATTCATATGTAAAATGATATCTAAAGCTCGCGCAATATCTTGTGTATGTACCCAATCACGTTTTTGTTCACCATCTCCATGGATTGTTAAAGGCTCGCCTTGTATTGCTTGTGAAATAAGGCGCGGGATGAGTTTTTCTAAATGTTGCTGTGGCCCATAATTATTAAATGGGCGAACGATAACAGCTGGGACATTATAGGTGCACCAATATGAATAAACAAGTCTATCAGCGCCAGCTTTTGCAGCTGCATAAGGAGTTCGTGGGTTAATAGGGTGATCTTCATCCATGTGAAATTCTTCTGCGGTTCCTAAGACTTCTGAAGTTGATATATGAATAAAGCGTTCAACGGTTTTATTATGTTTAACCAGAGCTGCCATCATGGCGCGAGTTCCCATAACGTCTGTGTCAAAAAAGACAAAGTCATCTAGAATACTACGCGCAACATGCGATTCAGCAGCAAAATGAACAACATAATCTGCATTACTCATTAACTGATCGACTAGCGCGCTGTTTGTGATAGAGCCGTGTACAAAGGTAAATCGTTGAGAGTTGCGTATATGTTCAGGGATATTTTTAAGGTTCCCTGCATAGGTAAGTGCATCAAGGACGGTGAAGTGATAATGTGGATATTTTTTAAACATATATTTTATAAAATTACTGCCAATAAAACCGGCGCCACCGGTTATAAAGACATTTTTTTGATGGTGCGCAGGGGTATTTGCAAAATTATTTACAACAAAGAAAATAAATAATAAAAGATAATTTTTTTTAAAAATATTTTTAATCATTCTTAAGAAAGACATTCTAGCTCCTTTTTGATAGCGTCAAAAAAAAATTATAGTAAAATTTTATGCATTGAGTGATGTTTTCATTCTTTCAAATACGTGTATTATTGATGTTTTTATATGAGGGATATGAGGAAACTCAACTAAAAGCTTGGTAGCATCAAGTTCATTGTTTGATCGTTTTGCTTTTAAAATCTGATTTTGTTCTTCTACTGAAAAATTGCGATATACAAACTCAGGATTTATATAGCGTTTATATAACTCAAGTATTTCATTGTGAGAAATTACGCCTGGGTTAACAAAGTTGTAATTGCCTCTCAAATTTCTTTCAGCCATTTCTGGGATTAAAGGCAGAAGGTCTGAAAGAATACTCATGGAGTTTGGTATATTTACGACTTTATTATATTTTGAAATTTTAGTTATAAAATTTCTTGGGTGAAGATCGTCAGAGATAGGCATTCTTAATCGTAAATTAAGCACATTCGGGTAAGTAAGAAGCAGTTTATCGAGCATTATTTTTGTGAATGAATAAAATGATCCATCAAAATTAGGTTCTTCGGATTCTTTAAAACCTATACCACTATGCAATGGGTGCTTTTCATCGTATTCATAAATACATCCTGTTCCAACATTTATAACAGGTATATTATGTTTAAAGCCAATGTCTGCAATGGTAAGTGCCCCAATAATATTCGCACGTATTGTTTCTTGCTTGTGGCCCTCGCACCAATCAACGTTTGGTACACCTGTTACACCTGCAGTATTAACAATATAATCAGGATTGATTCTTTTTATTTCTGCCTCAACTGATTCTCTATTTTCTAAGCGCGATTCAGCGCTTATAGCATTGTATCCTTTTTCTTTAACGATGGTCATAAGTTTTTGACCGATCCATCCAGACTTACCTCCAAAAATCAGGAAGGTTTTAACTGATTGTGGAAATACAGGCATTGAAAGTAAACATGCCAAATATAAGATAAATTTCATACTGCTTCTTCCTATTTTATTGCTTCATTACTAAATATTGAGATTGTTTT
This sequence comes from Candidatus Babelota bacterium, assembly GCA_003165355.1. Lineage (GTDB taxonomy): Bacteria > Babelota > Babeliae > Babelales > Babelaceae > BOG-1370. The sequence goes on from PLTG01000028.1 coordinate 5,110, forward strand.
TTTAATTAAGCCCCTAAAATATCATTAAAAAACTCACTGAAAATTTCGAATTTTCTGTCATGATATTGCTGTGAATCTTTGGTGTGGTTGGAGCCTCCGCGATAATGTAAAAAATTATTGTCCAAATAAAATTCAAAAGTATCTGGCTGATTTAATAAAAATTTTATTTCAGTATTATTAAATCCAGCATGAGCATAAAATGAGCTTTTTACATCTTCTGAAATAGCAAGATCTGCCGCTTTATTTATATGGCGATCTGCTAAAAATAATTGATGGCTATAAAGCACGCTTACTGGTACTACATTGAGTTCAGGATGGTTTTTTAAATAGTAATAACTCCATGCGCCGGTATCACCACTTGTGCCATTAATGGGCCCGCAATTAAAATTGAGAGTTTTTTTATTAGGAAGATTGTTCATATTTAAAATACAAAGTACGGGGCTACAATAGTATGCTTTGTTATGTGGTCTAAATATTCGCGAAGCGATATCCTTATCTTTCATATATTTTTCAATTGAAAAGGGACGAATAAGGACTATATCAGCATCAATTATAAAAACTATTCCATTATGATCAAAACCAAGTACATCTAACGAATATTGTACAGCATGGGCATGCCGCATACTTGTATTAATAGATTCATGAGGTTCTCTTGGCAAATAGGGACGGCTATGAATTTCTTGAGGTATTCTAATGCATTCAAGGTTAAGTTTTTTGCAGGTATCATTGATTTGCTTTCGCATATCCTTATTTGTTGCATCGTTAAATACGACAAATCGATAATCATCCTTTAAGAATTTTTTAAATGCTTTGTCTTGTAGTTCTATAAAATCAGGACGATTGTAATTATGAGTTATAATAAGAACCTGAGCGGCAGTAGATAACGGAAGTAAAAGAATAAGGGTTAAGAAATAATTCATTGTGTTCCTTTTATTATTCAAAGCTTTATATTAGGCGCTTTTGACTTTTTTTATTATGGTAAGTCCATTACAAAAAGGGTAATGAATAATGTTCCAATTAAGACCATTTTTGGTAAATGTTGCATTAAAATACTTATATTCATCAAACTCTAAGGAGAAGTATTCTTTAATAGCTTGAGTTACGCCACGGGGATTGCCCGGCGCTCTGTCGCTTGATCCATTAAGCCGTACATACCCCGCATGTTCTAACGGTGTAACGTTCGAATCATGAAATGATAAAAAGCCGTTTTCACTCAGCATCGGTGCAAAAAGAGTTATTTCTTTGAGTGTTTGTTCATAAAGATGAGACGTATCGATAAAAACCACATCTATTTTTTTGCCAGCAAAAGGGCTTTGTTCATAATATTTATCAAAGTCTAAGTCATTCATAAGCAGGAAAATACCATTATTTACTGAAGAATATGATCTTGCAGCAGTCTCTTCTATATCAAGTCCAATTAAAACACCATTACTAAAATTAAGAGCTTTTTGTAATGGTTTAGTTGATTCACCGCCCCTTACTCCGGCCTCGACAATAATTTTTGGGTTTTGTAATACGGTATGACAAAATAGTGCGGGCAAGTGACTTGATATATCAGTATCTTTTTGGTTGCTATACACTAAAAGCTCTTTATACGTGTTAAGAGTTGCTATAGGCATAAAGCAGGGTAAGATAACAGGATCTGCATGTTTATAATTGCTTGGGAAATAAAGGTAATTATGTATTATAGAGCGATATCTATTAATATTATTTTTACTTGGGTCCCAAACGGCAACTGCGTTTGCAAGCTTTTCTGCATAGGATTGAGTTAATTGATGAGAATTCAAATCTAATGATTGATAGGCAATATAATATTTTGGTAAATTATGTTTGTCTATAACTGAAACATCGCAAATAATATATAAATTTTTATCATCCTTGCTATCTATAGATTTTTTTACCTCAAACTTTATATTAAATTTATTAAGTGATGGAGCTATTGTTTCTATATATTGTTTGTTTTGAGAATAAAGATAAACTGTGGATTCTGATTGCAAGTATGTGAAATTTTCAGCATAGCTTATTCCAGAAAATATGGTTATGCATGGTAAAAATAATTTGATATTCATGTGTATTCCTTTTTAGAATAATTGGTTATTTTTTATTTTTTGAAAAATATTTATTATTGAGTCTTTAATATGTGGAACATCGGGATAAAGCTTTAATAATTTAGATGCGCTTAATTCTGCATTAGATCGTCTTGTTGTTATGACTTTATTTTGTTCTTCAAAAGAAAAACTTTCATAAGTGTGATCTGGCGCAAGATATTTTTTATATAGATCTAAAATTTCACTATGTGACATTGCTCCGGGGTTCACAAAGTTATAATTTCCCTTAATTTCTCGAAGTGTCATATCTACGGCACAAGGCAAAAGATCATCTAACACGCACAGAGAATTTGGAACATTGATAATCTTTTTGTAATGTATAATTTTGCCTATAAAGCCTTTATTTAATTCAGTAGAAAGAGGCATTTTTACTCGTAAATTCAAAACATTTGGATATTCAAGAAGCAATTCTTCAAGCTTAATTTTTGTTTTTGAATAGAATGACGCATCAAAATTTGGAGCCTCTTCTTCGGTAAAACCTATGCCACTGCCCAATGGATGCTTTTCGTCATATTCATATATGCAGCCAGTGCTGATATTTGTCAGATGAATATTATACATATAACAAATATCGGCCAAGTTAAGCGTACCAATAACATTTGTACGCAATGTTTCAGCCTTATGTGTTTCGCACCAGTCAACATTAGGCGTGCCGGTAATACCCGCAGAATTGATAATATAGTGAGGCTTTGTTTTTTCAATTTCATTAATAATGTCTTGTCTATTCTCTAGACGGGATTGTGCGCAAATTGCGTTATGGCCCTGTTGCGTGATGATACCGACTATTTTTTGGCCGATCCACCCGCGAGCGCCGAATATTAAGAAGTTTTTTACTTCAGATGCAGCAACATGTGCAAAGAAAAATAAACAAAATATGGTTATTTTTTTCATAATAAAATCTTTATCTGTTAAATGTTTATAATAAGCCTAATTTTTCAAAAAGTTCTGCAAGTGGGCCTTTGTCGATAACTGCTTGTCCTGAGCTATATTCAGTGACAAAGTCCTGGTGCGAAGTATTTGCGCGTTTTCCTTTTTGCATATATAAAGGTACTTCATGGTCATTTTTGTAAAGATCTGCTACTGAAGGTCTAATAATAAAAAGACCATTAAATTCAATAGTGCGGGCCATTTCTGATTCATTGATAAGCACTTCATGAATTTTTTCACCTGGTCTTAAGCCAATAACCTTTATCTTGTTCGTGGCGTTGTACCGGTCTTTTAAAACATGAATGAGGTCAGTAACTTTTAATGCTGGAAGACGTTTTACAAATATTTCTCCACCATTTCCATAGCGTAGTGCGTCAAATATAAGTTCGGTTGCTTCTTGTTTATCTACAATAAAACGGGTCATTCTATCGTCGGTTAATGGGATGTCTTCGCCATTTTTTATTTTGTCAGTAAAAATTGGTATGACTGAGCCCGTGCTTTGCAAAATATTACCAAACCGTGTTGCAATAAATTTGGTTTTTATTTGAGTAGTATCGTAATTTGTAAATATTTTTTCACTTACAAATTTACAAGCGCCATAGGTATTTATTGGTGAGCATGATTTATCTGTTGATATAAAAAGAACCTTATCTACATTGTTTTCAACGCATGCATTAAAAACATTTATTGACCCTATCACATCAGTTTTTATCGCCTCTTCAACATTGCTTTCTAAGGCATCCATTCTTTTAAGCGCTGCTACGTGAAAAACGATATCAGCCCCACGAGTCGCCTGTAGTAAGCTGCTGAAATCTCGAATATCGCCAATTACATGTTTAATGTTAGCATGATGACCAAAAATCTTAGTCATATTAAAATGTTTTACTTCATCACGGCTATATATAACGACCCGAGCTGGATTATACTTGAGCATTTCTGCAGCGATTGCCCGGCCTAAATAACCGGTTCCGCCCAATATTACTATATTTTTATTCTCGAATAGCTCGTAATTTGTCATAGCTGAAAGAAGCTGCATGCCAAGCGCTATACAAAATATAAAAGAGTATCGTATGGCATCATTAAAATTCTTCACTTTTTGTTTCCTTTTTATTAAATTAATTATTCTTTTTATAAGTCATGATTTGTTGGTCTATATAGTTATTTAGTAAATATTTCTTTTTTTCGAGATAGTTGTGCGTATAGCCTGGCCAATTAGAACCACCTGCATAATGATGGAGGAAATTGTGGTCACCGTGAAATTCCATAGAATAATCTTTTTCTAGAGAAAAAATTAAATCAATTGAATTATCATCATATCCCAAGGCATATAAAGCATTCCTATCTTTAGGTTCATGAAAAGTAGAAGCAATGGTATATAAATGTACCTTTGCTTGAGGATTGTTCTTAAAGTAGTAATAGGTATGGCCACCTACGTCGCAATTTGATCCAGCAACATCACCGCCATCAAAGTTAATAGTATGTTTGTTTGGCAAATTTTTCATATTCATAAAAACTAAGCCTGGAAAAGCATAATAAACAGTAACAGAGCTGTTTGGACGTGATTGATACCCCGCAATAAAATCATATTCTTTCATATATTCTAAAACACTAAAAGGTCTAATTAAAAACATGTCTGAATCGATCATAAGTACTACTCCATCATGATCAAATCCGAATCGCTCTAACGAATATTTAATGCCGTCAGCATGCCTCGCGCTTGGGGACTGCCGATGACTTTTATGGTCGGGAACACGCAAACATTGGATACCAAGACTTTTGCACATTGTCTTTATTTGGTTACTCATATCTTCAGTGGGCGAATCATTAAAGACGATATACTCATATTCTTCTTTTAAAAAGGCATCGAATGTTTTTTTGTGAAGCGCTATAAAATCTGGTCTATTATAGACATGAGTTATAATAAGTACCTTATCTGCAGCATATAAATCGATGCATAATGATAAATAAAAGATAATCATCGAAAATAATTTATTCATTAATTTTCCTTTCCAATATGAGACTATTCATTAATTATTTTTAATAATAAATCTGCAGATACCTCATCGGTCATATTATTAAGAACCCATTCTCTTGGACAAAATTGCTTCCAGGATGATGCGAGATTCTTAAGAAGGCCTTCTAATTCATTAAATTCTTTCCATCTTGCGCCGGTATTTGAGGTTAGGTAAGGGCAGGCGGTTACTGGATCGTAATGCTTGCCTAAATAAAATAACCTTTTTGGGTCCCAAACCAGCGTTGGTATGTTCATAGACCAGCATTCGGCTAAAGCCAATCCTTGAGATTCTGATTGGCTAATGAAAACGGCAAATTTCACTTGATTTAATACATTTTTATATTGATCTTGATTATAACTTCCATATTTGATGGTGACTGGTTCCCATCCATACTCAATCAGTATTTTTTTTACCCTATCGCAGAATGATTGTGGCTCTGTTTTCCAATAAATTAAGACTTTTTTTGTATTTTTACGGTCCAAATTTTGCGGAGCCCAGTAATCAGAATCTACTCCTGCAGGCCATACATGAATTATTCTTTCCACAGGCGGTTCATCTTGAATACATGCGATCCTTGTCCATTCACTCGGTACTAGGTACCCATCGATAGTTTTGTTTGCCATAAGATGATTTTCTTCATACGTTCTTGCAAACATATTCGGCCCAACTACTACTTTTTTGACAAGTTGTTTCTCTTTGAATTTAATTGCTTGTCTTAAAAGGTTGGCGTCCTGTAAGCATAAGGCAACATCATAGATAGTGTGCGAAGAGCCGGGGTTTATATTATAGGTTATATTGAGCTTAGAAAGTCCACGCAAAACACTTGCGGTGAGTGCTGGGTGTGGGTCTCTGTAGAAAATAGAAATACCGTTAAATTTTTTTTTGAAGACTTCTATTTGATCTGTATGACAAAAAGTATATTGAGCTAGAGTCGATAGCATGCCAAAGTATAAAAAATAGTTACGTACGTTCATGTACTTAAAGCTGATCATCGTTTTCCTACAATCTTACAAAAACAGCATCACCAAACCACTGAGCTGTGGTACTTAAAGCGATCATGGTAAACCCTTGTGACTCAAGCCATTTTTTAACATCAGCGTAAAGGGATTGGCCTTCATAGGCTTCCACAAATTCAACTTCTGTGATAATTGCTTTAACGCTTTTTAACATATCTGGCGAAGCTTGGAGTGTTTCTAATTCATTACCTTGCATGTCGAGCCACATAAGATCAATGTTCGAAATATTGTTTTGATGCGCCCACTCATCGATGGTGAGGCAATCGACTTCAATTATTTCATTAAATGCTATGTGCGGTGCATAATCTAAATGTTCTTTCGGAGCTAATAATGAGCTTGATTGTGATGGCACATCAGGCGAATTAACATCGCATGATACATAAAAAGATTTCTTCCCGCAACTATCACCAAGAGCGATATTAAAACCTTTAATACGTGATATATTGCGTGTTCTTTTGCAGAAATTTTTATAAATTTTAGGAACTGGCTCAAAAGAATAGATAGTTGCTTGTGGCCAAAACTTAGATACATATACAGTATCTTCTCCATCAAATGATCCGGCTTCTAAGATGACAGGATTTTCTGGGATATATTTTTTTACAATAGAAAGTGCATTTCTTGGTTCTTTAAAATTAATGATCTGCTTTGCGGACAAATGCGCTATCATTAACAATACAAGACAGTAATATTTAGAATTCATGGTTACTTGATTCCTTTACGTAAAAATTAAAATAGTTAAAAATTATTTTGTAAATGCATAAATATCGCCCCATAAATCTTTATCAGACGACTTTTTTATAAAATTTATAATTGTTAAAGCCGCTTGATTTTTCGAAAAAATAAATTCAGGCGACTCACCGCAAGCGATATTGAACGAGTTAAATCCGATTTTCGCTAAATGCTTTAAACAGGCAAGAGAATCTTCCACAAACTCATAGGTAAACTCGAAGGATAGATATTTTAAAGGGCACGAAAGCCCTTCTAAGACTGATAGCTCAAAACCTTCAACGTCAATTTTACAAAAATCGGGAGTTCCATATTTTTCTATCATAGCATCTAGTGTTGTTAGAGGAACATCTATTTTTTTGTCCCAGATATAATTAATAAAACGTCCTGTCATCCATTTTTGATTACATGTCGAAATTGTATCTGCAGAGGAGCATATGTTTAATGTTATAAAACCCTTTTCCTTACCGATCGCAGTTTGCTCAATAAAGACATGGGAATTGTTGCTAAACTTTTTTCTCAGAAGTGTCGTATTTTTAGGGTTGGGTTCAAAGCATACGACATCGCAACCATTATCTAGATACTCTTCGGTCTTTTTTCCTATATGAGCCCCAACATCAAAAATAAGCATGTCTTTTTTTAAAAGATCATAAATAGTAGTGGCATTCGCATCTGTTAAAATAATTAAGAGAAAGAAAAAAATATATTTTTTGTTGGTCATTATATTTCCTTATAAAGAAGTATTAAAAAAGTGTTTCTAATGGTTTATATACTTGCCTACTTCTGACATAATGATCTATATCGATTTGCAGTTTCCTACTTTTAAAGTGATCACTAATAGGGTTTCTGTCGTTATAAAGATACAGAACCTTTGGTATGAACTGAAAATGGTCACACGCCTGTTCTATCATGGGTATACCCGTGGCCATATCGGCACACATAATCAAAAAATCATCGTCAAGCATCAAGTCTTCGATTTTTATATTTTTATATAATTTTGCATAAAATGTTCGCAGATGTGACGGTATATCTTGGTATCTTCGAAAAGCGTTATTCTTTACCACATACTCCGGCATCGGTTTATTAAACCCAATCTGCTGAGAATTGATCTCTTGGTATTGACCATAAGTGAGCCAGATATCATTTTTGGTGTATATGTCATTGAGGTAATTTAAAACAAAATCACCCGCTAAACGATCATCTCCATCGAGTATTACGACAATTTCATCATCTTCAATAAGATTATGGATAGTGCTCCAATGGTTATACAGTGCGCCTTTGTTTGTTTCATTATGAATCAGCGTAAAAAGGTGTGATTTGCCTGACTCAGCTATTATTTTCTGGGCCTTTTGGCATGTTGCATCTGTCGAGCAATCATCTATGTAGATAATTCGATAGTACTCGTCGGGGTAATCTTGAATCGCAGAAAGTATATTTTTTTTAACATACTTTTCATTATTGTATGATGCGATAAGTATCACAAATTTCTTAGTCTCCTTCGCTCGTTGAGCTACGGCGGACCAAGTAGTGATTAAACACAAAAAGAGCATTATAGATGCTAATAACTTTGTCTTCATGACTATTTCCTTACTTCGTTATGATTTTTATCTAATGCGACTAGTTTTCTTTTTAAGTGCCATATTGCGCGATAATTCTGGGCATTCTCTGGGTAGCAATACGACGGTGAAAGTATCTTTGTCGGCAAGTTATCAATAAAAAATCTATTTAGATGGCTTTCATCATGCCAGACCGCGATAAAGTTTTTTTGTAAATCGGTTTCTATCTGGGCAACCACTGCTTCCATCATGTTAAAAAATTCATCTTTTGAGCCACCGTAAAAGCCGCCACAAAAATAGTATTTGCCTTCATGGGGAGCAACATACGCTTTGGAAATTTTATTTGTTTCATAGGTGCCACGGTGCGCGGTATACCCTGGGTGTTGCGTTGCAACACGTTCAGACAAGATTTCGCTACCTACTGGAGAGACAAAGAGCATATCTGCATCGGTGGCAAAAACATAGTCAAATTCTTTGAAAAGTTCTTTATTCTTGAGGTAGATGGCAAAACGCATCAAAGTATCGTAGGGCCAGCCTAAACGTTTTTGAAACACTTGGGTAACATCTGGAGCTGCAGTAATTTCACCGTCAGTAAAGACAAAAAAATGAACCTCGTGGTCAGTGCAGAAATAGCGGCGTGCCGAGACGAGCATTTCATCTGCATAGGCGGCATATTTACCCGTGGCGACAACATTGAGCGCTATGCGTGCTGCGTAGAGCGGCGCGCCAAATGCCATAATGCTACTATATAAACAAAAGAATTTTATGAAATTATATTTCATGATGC
>PLTG01000028.1:14267-23090 GCA_003165355.1 Candidatus Babelota bacterium
TCCCACGTTACGCGGAAAAACTTCCCTTTGTGTAAAAGATCTTTTTTATCAATGAGCTGAAACAGCCACGCATAAAAAGTTCTAAAGTGTGATGGAAGCACGCCCTGCACATATCTAAAGCTATTATTTTTAATGATCTCTTTTGGATAGGGTCTGCAATGGCCAATGCGATCTTCTGGCCACAGTTCAAATTGACCATAGGTCATCCAGACATCCTCTTCCTGATAAACTTGCGTGACATGCTCTAGCACGCGATCATGCTTGAACCAGTCATCACCATCTAAAAGCCCGATAACTTTCTCAGGGTCGCAGGCCGTTGCTGCGTAATAGATATTGGCAAGTGCGCCTTTGTTACGCTTATTTACTTGCAGCGTTATTTTATCGTGTAATTGATGAGTGGTGATGTATTCGCGCAATAGATCTTCGGTATTATCTGTGGCGCAATCTACAATAACGGTTGCATGCCAATGCGGATAGGTCTGGTTAACCACCGATTCGATATTTTGGATACACCACTTTTCATTATTATAGCTGGGTATAATAATTTCCCACTGAACCACCCGGCCTTCGCGCAAGGCTTCGGCGTGGCAAGCTAGTTCTTCGGGAGCAACCAGGTACAGCAAGAATAGTAAGCTACGCTTCATCATATTGGTATCCTTATCGTGCTATAAAAGTTGGCTTGTAATCCATATGCGGTGCTCTGTTAAAAATATTTTGCAATGGCATGATATCCAATTTGTACCCCTGCAAGAACATCTCTAATAGCTCTTCAGGGGAACATTCATTACTATGCCTATTTTTCCAGGTAGTTTGCACAATATTCAGGGGGCAATTTACTATGGCAGCATTGGCGTAACAGAAGCCCGTTTTGTGGCGTGGGCCATGGCATGCCCAGTTACCCTCTAAAGTATTTGGGTTAGTAAAGGCCATCTGGATAAAAAGCTCTTTGAGTTGCTCTTTTGCATATACGGTCATATCGACTGTATGCGGGTAACCCCAATCGCCGGAACAATCTTTAAAATGCCATCGGAGTATGCCGGGGAAAATTTCGTTAAGAGACGGCGTTCCGGTAACTCTATTTTCGCTATAACATTCATTAATATGGCTTCCTAATCTGAGATAAAACCCGTTACTTGGCACGATATCGAGCGTTTCTGTTATTTCATCAAAATTAATAGGGCGGGTTACAATGATATCATCAACGGCAAAGATACAGTATTTTTCTTTATTAAAGCCGATCGCTTTGAGAGTTAATGGCTTAAAATCTGTTTTGTTTTGGGGCGATTGTTTTGAAAATTCTATCTGCGGAAACTGTTCTTTCACCAGTTCATAGCCATGATCAAATTGCTCAGTGCTGGTTTTATAAATAACGCTGATCCGCTCACAGCCCTGTGTATTGAGTTCAAAAGATTCCAAGAAAGCATAAAGTTGTAGTGGCCTGTCGTATGAAAAAACAACAAGATTTAAAGAAGCGCCATAAAGTGATGATAGAAAGAATGCTATGGCTAAAAAAAGTATTTTTTTTGTTTGTTTCATGCTATCCCTTTTCTCGTTCCTAATAAATTGACTAAATCCTAGAATGTATTTTATAAAGATGCAAGTCGGTTTAAAAAATGAATGAAAAGGAATATATGAAAATTTCCGTATTGAATCTCACTTTTTGTATAATCTCCATGCACGCTGCAGTATATGACTTTACCCAAGATTATTATTCCGGGCATGAGCCATTAGAGGTGTTAAAGTTTTTGATAATCGATATGCCGAGTAAACTTAAGGACAATAATTCTCTAATTTTTAATAACCCCTTAAACAAAAGCGTAAACACTCTTGGTGACAGGGCACATGTTACCGAAGGGGAGCGCGTATTATTAGCCTATGCATGCGCATATAAACGCATGAACCCTGAAAGCTCGTTTGAAATATTTCTAAAAGATGGTGCAGCGAATTATCAGGTTGTTTTTGATGATACGCAGACTCGGGGTATGCAAAAATATTCTTTAAAAATGGTCCCTAAACGCGTACTTATAACCGGCTGCGCGGGACTTTTGGGCAGCGCGCTGACTAAAGCGTTGCTCGACAAAGATTTTCATGTGATAGGTCTGGATAATGGTCTTTGCGGTAAAAAATCTAATCTTGCAGATATTCAGGATCACCCCCATTTTCAGTATTATTCGCACGATATCACCAAGCCTTTTGATATAGAAGGCCCGCTTGATATGATATTACATTTTGCCTCAATACCAAGCCCGGTAATGTATTACAAAATGCCTCTTGAAACTCTTGATGTGGGTCTCCTGGGTACGCTGCATACGCTTGATCTTGCAGTGCAAAAAAACGCTCGCTATCTTTTTGCTTCAACTTCAGAAGTGTATGGAAACCCAGAAGTTAACCCACAGCCAGAGACCTATTTTGGCAACGTCGACCCGATGGGAATTCGTAGCCAATATGATGAATCAAAGCGCGGCGCTGAGACCTTGATAAAATTATATTTTGAAAAATATGGCATTGACGTTCGCATAGCGCGCATTTTCAATACCTACGGCCCGGGGATGAGACTCAGCGATGGGCGAGTGATCACCAGCTTTATCGAGTCACTTTTGCATGATACCCCGCTTACCGTTCACGGCACCGGTCAACAGACGCGTAGCTTTGCCTATGTTACCGATACGGTAGAGGGGATTATAAAACTTTTGGAGAGTAATACACTTTCTTGCGCGCCTGATATTCAAGATCGCGTTTTTAATATTGGAAATCCACATGAATTTACCATTAACGAGTTGGCTGAAGCTGTAGTGAAACTTGGGCATGAAACATTGGATAAAAAAATTACCGTTACACATGTTCCCCGTTTTGATAGTACTGACCCGGAACTGCGACGACCAGATATAAGTAAGGCACAAGCTCTTTTAAATTTTAAACCTTCAGTTTCACTTGCAGATGGACTTAATAGAACATTAGATTATTTTAAAAATAGCCAAGACTATAAAGAATAAAGGCTATTTTTTGTAGCTTGTCACAACAGATTTTCTGATCTACGCTAGAGCCATAAAAAAACAGTACCAGTGAATATTTCAAAAGAATTAGGGAATTTATGGATCACGTAGTTGCTTTAGCATCTCCGGCAGAAAAGTTTTTAAACAGATACAAGCGTTATCGGTATTACTACTCATTTATCGAACGACTCTATGGCTACACTATTCCGGAAAAGAGCAGAGTATTGCATATCGGTTGTGCAGATGGTTTTATATTAAGAGCATGTAAGCCCGTCTACGCGATAGGCATTGATGATAATGCCTTTGCATCACTTTTTAGTGCACCGAACGCACAGTTTTTTGATTCCTTAGGAGTGGTTTCAGAAAATTATCAGTTTGATTACATTCTTGTCAGCACACGAGCATTAAAGAACGTCGAGGATATACAAGATTTTTTCGCCAGCTTGCGCCGATTCAGTAATGGCCGCACGCGGATTATTATTGAGCATTTTGCCGCTCGGCTACTTCCCATCATGGCAGAAGATGTTCTACTTTTTTGCAAACTTGCAGGGCTAGAAATTATTATCGAAAAAAGAGAACTCTTGTTGCCCATCGGGGTACCGCTCATAGCCGATTTTCTGAACTATTATGTAGCTCGATTGCCGATTATTAAAAGCTTATGCATGATGCGTGTTTTGGTTACACGTTTTACGTCGCAAGCAGCGCAGCAGAAATATTCTGTTTCAGTTATTATCCCTTGCAAAAATGAAGCAGGTAATATTGAAGGGGCTATTGCACGCACCCCAGACATGGGCAGCTTTACCGAATTTCTTTTGATAGATGGCCATTCAAAAGATGCCAGCAGGCTAGTTATGGAAGATATGGTGGCAAAATATCCTGATAAAAAAATTACCTGGTTTGTGCAATCTGGGCGGGGCAAAAAAAATGCTGTTGAGGAAGGGTTTGCCCGCGCTCAAGGCGATATCGTCATGATATTAGATGGTGATATTACGGTGATTCCTGAGGAGTTGCCTAAATTTTACGAAGCACTGGCTTCTGGAAAAGGTGAATGCATTAATGGTACCCGTTTGGTATACCCTATGGACAGGCAGGCGATGCAACCGCTCAATTGGCTGGTTAATTGGGTGTTCGGGTTTATGTTATCGTATCTTATAGGGCAACGGGTGAAAGATACGCTCTGTGGCACGAAAGTCTTTTTCAAAAAAGATCTACGGATTATCTCTGAAAGCAAAAGATTCTTTGGTGACATCGATCCATTTGGGGACTTTGATATTTTATGCGGAGCTGCATACTGTAATTTTAAGATTCTTGATATGCCCGTGCATTATAAAAAAAGGACCTACGGCGCGCCGGGAATCGCGTTTTTCAAAAGTGGATTATTGCTGCTGTCTATGACGTATGTGGTATTTAAGAAACTGTTTTTGAGAAGATGACACCGTGCGGGAACATAATGATCTCAAGGCAATTTATACGCGATTTTATAACCTACAGCGCCGGGTCAGTCGTTACGCAACTCAGTAACATTTTGTTGATACTTTTTTTGATGTACCGACTACCCGCGCATGAGGTGGGCTTTTTCAGTCTCTCAATGTCTTCAATTCTCTTGATCTCCACGCTGATTTCATGCGGGCTGCGGCAGCTTTTTATGCTTGAGTTTTTTAATCTCAATTCACAAAATAAAAAAGAGTTTGTGAATGATATCATAGGTATCTACCTGATACTCAGTCTTTTTTTCTGGCTATTAATACTCGCCGGCTATTCGTATGTTAACACTTTTCTTTTTGCAAAATCTGCGAACAAAGTAATCTATTTCTGCTGCATGCTCCAAGCTTTTTTGACCTTTTTTACTGAACTTTTTTACCAAGCACTTATGTACACCCTTAAAAGTGTTCACGTAACTGCTATAAAAGCATGCCATGCTCTGTTTATATTATGCGCAAGCGTACTGGGTGTTTCTTATTTTAATGCTCATATAGAAAGCGTTATATTCATGCAATGCGCATGCTCTTTCGCACTTACCGCGTGCGCCCTCAGGTATTATTGCCACTACACCCTATTTGATCACTTTCACGCGCAACGCGTGCGAATAAAATATCGCACTATTCTTGCCGCGAGTGCGCCACTGCTGCCCACCGTTCTTGCTGGGCTGTTATTGGCAAGCGGTAACCGCTGGGTATTGTCTTTGCATGCAAATTTAGCGGATATTGCCGTGTACAGCTTGGCTGAATATGTGGCACCACTTTTTAATCTTATTATTCTCTATCCGCTGAGCGGTGCCTATTTACCCAGAATCATGGCACAATTTAATCAAAAGAGTGATGCGATAGAAACTGTCGAGCTTGAAAATAAACGGCTCATGTGGATGAGCATGGCCGCTCTTTTTGTTGCCGGCACGAGCGCATATCTTCTTGCAAAGCCTTTAATAGTCTATTTTCTGCCACCAAACTATAGTACAGCAGTACCGGGAGCTTACGCCGTGTTTATCGGTAACCTGCTTTTGATGGGCACTTACTTTACCTCATCAATTTTGCTTTTTAAAAAGAAAAGTTACCATTTACTATTCTGCATCGCCTGCGCAGCGCTCACAAACGTAAGTGCATCATATATACTTGTGCCCTATTACGGAATTAACGGCTGCTTTATCAGTTACGTTGCGGCGTATGGCTTATATTTTCTGCTGATGTATTGGGGCAATAGGGCAGTTGTCCGCGCGTGCGCAACACATGTTGCAGCCCAAGAAGATACCCAAAAAATACTTGGCTTTGTAGCCGCAGCACCCCTTCAAGAAGAAGCCCTGCAACTGTCCAACAATAAAAAAGAATCTTCCAGCGTGCATGAGGATAGAAATTTTTAAAAAAGAGATAACTGTAATTTGCAATGAACATGGCACGATTACTTTTTAATTTATCTCGATTTAAAGGGCTTTCGTGATGCGCTAAACGCGCTTTTGGCTGGTAAAAAAGTTTATAGTTATCTGAAAGTCGTTTCGAGATATCACAATCTTCCATGTAGCCGTAAAAACGTAATTTTTCATCAAATTGCTGCTGCCTGAGCGCCCAGTTTCTATAGGCCATGCAGCAGCCGCCAAGTACTTGCACGTCATTGAGCACGCTGTTACCGTAGCTATGTGTGGGCATGCCAGAAAGAGTAAAATTACCTGAGCTGTGGTTTCTATCAAGCAAAAAGAGCACCCTAAAAAGCCGATAGGCGTTAAAACTATAGGGCTTAAGGTTTGTCACGCTCCCCATGCCGCCGGCATAGTCAGGCCGGTCACGGAATGTGGCATGCATAATCTGCAGATAATCGTTTTCAAGTGTCACATCATCATCGAAGAAAAACAGAATATCTCCCGTCGCTTTTTCTATGCCACGGTTACGCTGAAAAGTCAGTCCCGGTTGGGTATGAAGATAGATCAATTTAGTGTGCGAGAAAACTTCTTGCGAAAAAAGCGCCATGAAAGCGCTGTTTTTTTCTAGAGGTTCAGTACTACTATCAACAACAATAAGTTCAGTGGCTGGCATAGTTTGTGTAGCCAGCGTGGGCAAAAAAGTAACTATATCTGCAAGGCGGTTACGCGTACAGATAATAACACTTGTGGTGAGATTCATGATAACGGTTTCTTAGTAAGAGTTTTTTGTATTTTTTTTCCGATTTGGTCAAACCTAAGACCTTCCGGTATTTCTAAGGGAAGCATCACAGGAGCCGGTGTAGAAGTCACCTTTTCTAGTGCGATTGCAGGAGCTGTGCCTATATCATTTAACATGCCAGCTGGTACAATGGCATGATATGTTATGCCGGTCTTCGGATCGCTATTTCCTATGAGGGTAAATTCATATTCACTTGAAGCATTAAGGTTACTCATAAGAAGACAGTTGGTAAGATTATTATTTAGAAATATAAGTGAGTCAATGTAAAACCCCTGACGCATCGAGGCATCTAATGGCATGAATAGGCGGCATATTTCTTGAAAGGTTAATTGTGGGGCTCTGATTTCAGCAAAACGCGCCACGCTTAAAAAATCCATAAGTACTATCCGTGGTACACGGTCTGTCGTTGCGTGGGAAATAGTTATCGTAAAGGGGACAGTAGGCGAATAGATAAGAATAGTTTTGACAGTTTTTTCAATCGTTAGAGGTTTTTCTCTGGTTTGCCCTTGAACTTTTGTAATGACCGCGTAATCGCGGTTATTTTTTATCTTATTCACCGATTCAACGGAAAACCATTCCGTATTTGGCAGTCTAATTTGGGGTAAATTCGCGGTGAAGATGTCATGGCGGCCGTTAGCGTTTTTTTCGCTTGATGCGTAAAACCCTGCCTTTTTTAAGATAGTAAAATAATCTGGAATATCATAAGACTGCAGAGCTAATTGTTCAAATAAATAATTAAAGTTATATGAAAAACTACTGACGGTGAATGTAATAGCATCGGTGATCGAAAGAATGATAACAGGAAAGGTAAAAACTTGTTGAGAAAGCAAAGCTTGCTCCTGTTCAACCTGCTTTTTATAGACGCTTTCAAACCCTTTTATTTTATTTATGCCGCCTGCAAAACAACTGTTATAGAGTAACACTTTAGTAACAATTTTTTTATCCAAAAAATTTGTTAATTTCTTAAATTCATCAAGAGAAAGCCCTGCAATCATCTCTCCCTGCAAGCCATGCGAATCAATATATATCATCCATGAAGGAATAGATGTACTACTGTTTTTTTCAAATTCTTGCTTGGGAGCAAACATTTGGGAAAGAATATCGGTAAACGGGCGTTTGTTAGTCGTTGATGGAACAAAGCGCTCTGCCTGATCCCAATTAACAGAAGTCAAGTTTTCGAGCTTAAGCCCCTTATATGACGCTATCTTATCATTCTTATAAAGAATATAAAAATCTTCGATTTCTTTAATGGCCCATGTCTTTTTTAAACGGGGATAAAGCTCCTTGCTTTTCTCATCTTCAATACTCAGATACCATTGAGAAAGTGCGGCAAGCACCGATTTTGATGCCACAATTGGCGCGTCATTGCGAGCGATAAGAAGCAGATCTAAATTTGCTGGGAGCGCGCCGGCGTCTGAAAAATTGGTTGCTCTTGCGCTCTCATAATCTTGATTTTCACGGTCAATAACAAAGATAATCCCCTGCGGTTGATAGGTATATTCTTTAACTTCATTAGGTATACCGTAAGCATCTACAAACACGCACGATATAAGAAAGATACGCACCAATTTCATCATTTGACCCTTAATTTAAGTATAAGTTATCGCATTAGCAGGCTAATTATAAAAACTTATCAAATGCAATAGTTATCGTAAGGGAAATTGTTTACACAACTGATGCACCTGTTTTTTTATATCAGCAAGTTTTTCCGGGTCGAGCGCATACGTAATTGCTTGATCAATAAGCCCAACTATTTCGATGGCTTGAGCTTCTTGCATGCCGCGCGTGGTAATCGCCGGTGTGCCGATGCGGATGCCGCTGGTGATCCACGGTTTTTCTGGGTCGTTAGGGATCTGGCTTCTGCTGACACTGATGCCCGCTTGAGCCAAAGCCGTTTCTGCAACACGACCATTAATTTTTTTTGAGCGTAAGTCGATAATAAACATATGGTTATCAGTGCCGCCGGTTACTAGAGTGAAATTCAATTCGTTACAGGCGTTGACCATCGCGTGAGCGTTTTTAATAATCTGTTTTTGGTAATGAACAAAATCTGGTTGTAACGCTTCGTGAAATGCCACCGCTTTTGCTGCAATGCTGTTCATAAAAGGGCCGCCTTGCAGCCCCGGCATAATTGCCCGGTCAACAGCAGTGGCATGTTTCTCTTTGCACATAATCAGCCCCCC
>PLTG01000028.1:23113-24460 GCA_003165355.1 Candidatus Babelota bacterium
ATAATTAATTTCGGCTTATGCTCATGCGCGAGCTTTTCAACTTCGTCATAATTGATCAACCCCGTTTCTGGATCAACGCCATACTGAACAGCATTGTATAATCCGCCAGAAAAGTTAACACCATGGCCATGCGTCAAGTGGCCACCTGCAGCAAGGCTCATGCCTAGAATAGTATCTCCTGGTTGCAACAGCGCGGCGTATGCGGTCATGTTCGCCTGTGAGCCTGCATGCGGTTGCACATTAACATGATCAGCGCCGAATATTTTTTTGCAACGCTCTATGGCCAAATTTTCTGCCATATCGACAAATTCGCAACCACCATAGTAACGCTTGCCGGGATACCCTTCAGCATATTTATTGGTTAAAATGGAACCGATTGCCTCACGGACGGCTTGGGAAGCATAGTTTTCTGATGCGATCAGATCTATCTCATTCTCTTGNNACAAAAATAGTTACCTGTTGCCCAGCGTCTTTTTCAGATGCGCAAGCTTTTTTATGGATATTAAAATAATCAGCATAGTATAATATTGAGGAAGTTTGTTTAATTCAATCAGGGGGAAATACTTATGAAGATAATGCAAAATGCGATGTTAAGTGTACTCGCTCTAAGTACATATGCGCTTAATAGCGCCACAGCTGACGAAGAGGCGCTAATTGCAGCGGTAAAAGCTTTCGCCGCTGCATCAAATGTGCAAGACCAATACCCATTAGGATTCGATGCCCTTAAAGAGGCGAAAAAGGGAACGCGTCCTGATGTCGTCGGAAAGGATGGAGAGAGCGCATTACATCTCCTTGCGTGGTCAAGGTACTTTATGATGCGTGGTGATTCACCCCATTATGGTCTTTTTGAAATTTTTTTTAAGACACCGAATCTTAATATCAATGTGCAAAATAAACTCGGACAGACGCCGCTCTATCTTGCAGCTGAAGGCAATGTAGACCTCTCTGAGGAAGCAGATCTACAGTTTATGAGAGAACAATCCCGAATATTAGAAAAACTTTTGAACGCGGGCGCAAATCCTAATATTGCAAGCAAAAGCAATACCACTCCCCTTTCTATTGCGGCGGAAAATGGATACCTTAAAGGAATAAAATTATTATTGGAAAAAGGGGCTCAAACACGTGTGGCAAATCAATGGGGCAATGACGCTGTAAAAAATGCTGAGCGATCAACTAAAAATAAAGGCACAAAATGGCAGGCTATCGGCATTATTAAAGACTGGCAAGATACACACCCGGGACAATAATTTTTTAAAAAAGTTTTTAGCAAAAAAGGACGCGGTTTATTTCCGCGTCCTTTTTTGTTTTCGCATGCGCTCAGAATTTTGTAATGTATTCATGGGTTAT
>PLTG01000046.1 GCA_003165355.1 Candidatus Babelota bacterium
GGTTCGAATCCCTCCTGGCCTGCCACTCTTGTAGATGAAAAAAAGTTACTAGGTAGGTTGTAAGGTAAGAGGCAAAAAGTGAAAAATTTAACTAAGTTCTTAAGTGATGTTCGTGTTGAGCTTTCTCGAGTAGAGTGGCCAACATTTAACGATTTTGTAGGTGCAACTATTGTTGTGCTGAGTATCGTCGCAATCTTTGCGGTCTTTTTTGGCGTAGTTGATAAAATACTTTCTATCGTTGCCCAATATATTTTTTCTTTAGGTAAGTAATTTTAGGTATAGTGCATGAAACGTTGGTACGTCATTCAGATTTTTGCAGGATACGAAGAGGCTATTAAAGCTGATCTTCAAAAACGCATTCAAGAAACTGGCATGCAAGATAAGTTCGGTGAGGTTCTTATCCCTTCGGCAAAAATGAAACAATTTTTTGATGCTGCTGATGCTATGAAGGATGAGCAACTATTTCCGGGTTATATGCTTGTAGAGATGGAAGCGCTGCCTGAAACAATACGCTTAGTGACGACTGTTCCACGCGTTACCCGTTTTCTTGGTGGTAAAAATCCTATCGCTCTTTCTCAAAGAGAAATAGATCGAATTATTGCTCAGATGAAAGGCGAGGTTAAACTCTCGGTTGATCGTCATAATTTTGAAGTAAATAAAGAGGTTGAGATCGCATCAGGACCATTTTCAGGGTTCATGGGCGTTATCAATAATATTGATGAAGAGAATGAAAAGCTTTCGGTTATGGTAAGCATTTTTGGAAGAATGACACCAGTCGAATTGGGATTTGATCAAGTTAAACATTAAAATAATTTTTACCATTGATTGTTTGGATTAAAATATGGCAAAAGAGATAAAAGCACAAGTTAAATTGCAGATTCCAGCGGGAGCTGCAACGCCTGCGCCACCGGTTGGTTCCGCTTTGGGTCAACACGGGGTAAATATTATGGACTTTTGTAAGCAGTTCAATGCAAAGACTGCTGATAAAAAAGGCCAAACTATTCCGGTTATTATAACCATTTATAAAGACAAAAAATTTGATTTTGAAATCAAAACTCCGCCAACATCAGAACTGATCAAAAAGAAGATCAATCTTGCAAAAGGTGCTTCAAAGACCGGTTCGGAAAAGGTTGGCAAAATTTCTTGGAAAGATATCGAAGAAATAGCAAAAATCAAGTTGCCTGACCTGAATGCTGTGGACATAGAACAAGCTAAGAAAACGATAGCCGGTTCAGCTCGCAGTATGGGACTTGAAGTATTTTAGTTAGTTGTAAAGGAACGTGCAGTATGACTCATCAAGGTAAAAAGTATACAAAAGCGCACGAAGCACTGGGACAGAAGAAAGTCTTCTCTCTCCAGGAGGGTGTCGCCAAGCTTAAAGAGCTTGCATATGCCCGGTTTGATGAATCTGCTGATGTGAGCGTCAATCTTGGTATTGATGCTGCAAAAGGAGACCAAGCTGTTAGAGGTTCTATCCTTATGCCTCACGGCAGTGGTAAGACCATTAAAATTTTGGTATTTGCAAAAGGTCAATATGCTGATCAAGCGGAGAAAGCTGGAGCCGATTATGTTGGCGCAGAAGATCTGATTGAGCGTATTGAATCTGGTTGGCTTGACTTTAATTATGCGATTGCAACACCCGACCTTATGGGGTTAGTGGGTAAAGTTGCGCGTATTTTAGGGCCACGGGGTCTTCTTCCGAATAAAAAAACCGGAACGGTTACCTTTGACATTGCTTCGACGATTGCTGATTTAAAAAAAGGACGTCTGTTCTTTAAAAATGATAAAGCAGGAATAGTTCATTTCTCATTTGGTAAATTATCCCAAGGTAATGAAAAACTTTCCGATAACTTAATAGCTTTTCTTAAGGCGCTGGCTTCAAGTAAGCCTGCAGCCTCTAAAGGGAAGTTTATTCGTAAAGTAACTGTTTCATCTACAATGGGACCCGGCATTTCTGTAACTGCCGATGAATTATAAGTACTAGGTGATTGAGATAAAGGGTATAACCATGAATCGTCAAGAAAAAAGTTCGGCAATTGGAATTCTCAAGAATGAGTTTCAAAGCAATGAAGCAGCCTTCATTGTAGGTATGCAAGGAATGACGGTTTCTCAAGTTGAATCATTAAGAAAAGGTATTCGTAAACAGGGTGGCAAGTTTCAGGTTGCTAAAAACTCTCTGTTGCGTAAGGCAACCCAGGATCTTCCTGCGGCTCAGTTGCTTACCCCTTATTTTAAGGATCAAGTTGCAGTAATTTTCGTTCCCAAAGAAGCATCAAGTGTTGCTAAGCTCATTTGTGATGTTTCGCAAGAGAATGAACATTTAAAAATTGTTGCAGGTTGTTATGAATCACGCGTTTTTGACAAAGATATGGTCAAATTCTTAGGTTCATTACCTCCTAAAGAGATATTAGTTGCACAATTATGTGGACTTCTCAAGGCACCAATTGCTCAACATGTAAGCGTGTTGAATCAACTGATAGCCCGGTTGTTGTATGTTTTAAAACAAGCATCCGAAAAGCAAAGTTAATCGTCGTTTAAGGTATTATTTTTAGTATTTAGTGGAGACATTATGTCAAAGTCAATGGAAAATCTCGTAAAAGAAATTAGTGGTTTAACTGTTCTTGAGCTTGCAGAATTAACAAAAGCATTAGAATCAGCTTTTGGTGTTTCTGCTGCTATGCCAATGGCGGCTGCAATGCCTGCTGGTGAAGCGCCTGCCGCTGGTAAAAAAGAAGAAGAAAAAACTGAGTTCAAAGTTGAATTGCTTGATAGCGGTGCTAACAAAATCAATGTTATCAAAGCATTGCGTCAAGTTAAAAAAGACCTTGGCTTAACAGAAGCTAAAAAAATGGCGGAAGAAACTCCTTCTGTTGTTGCTGAAGCAGCTTCTAAAGATGAAGCTAAAGTTATGAAAGAAACACTTGAAGCAGCTGGTGCTAAAGTTAAACTTTCTTAATTGCTTAAGTTATTAGCTTTTGTAAATAAAACGTGTTGATGGTTGCATATAATTTTTTGTAGTATAAGGAGCAGCTTAATGTCTAGCCTGCGCACGGGCAGCGAAACTGTTCGTAGATCTTTTGGTAAGATCAAAGATATAGTTCCCGTTCCTGATCTCATTGAAGTTCAGTCAAAATCTTTTAATGATTTTGTTCAGTTAGATTTCTTGCCTTCAGAGCGTCAACTGATCGGTTTGGAAAAAGTCTTTAGGGATGTTTTTCCTATCGATTATAATGACAAAATGTCTCTCGAGTTTGTTAGTTACGAACTCGGGTCATGGGCATGTACCTGTGGTAAAGTTACCGGCATAATGCAACGGTATGCATGGAGCTGTTCTTCTTGCAAAAAATCAGATTGCTCACGATTAAATGATGATTTAACGTGTACTTTCTGCCATAAAAACACAGCACGTTATAAAAAGTGTTCTAACTGTTTATCCAGAGTAACGGTTCAACTACCGTTATCTCTGGATGAATGCCGCTCAAGTGAGCAAACATTCTCTATGCAGCTGAAAGTAAAAATGCAGTTGATCGGATGGGATGTTGATGCTCAAGGTAATAAAGTTATTCGAGACATCAAAGAGCAAGATATCTTCTTTGCAGATGTTCCTGTTATGGGCGATCTGTATGAGCAAGATGGTCGTTTCAGACTTGGTGATCTTGGGACTTTCTTGATCAACGGCGTGGATCGTGTTATTGTCAGTCAATTGCACCGTTCTCCAGGCGTTGTATTTTCGCAAAGCAAAAAATCTAAAGATGTTCGCGGAAAACCTTACTATTTAGCGCGCGTTATTCCAATGCGTGGTTCTTGGATCGATTTTGAATTTGATAGTAACGATCTTCTCTATGTTCGTATTGATAAGAAGAAAAAATTGCTTGTTACTACCTTACTTCAAGCACTTGGTGTTGCTCGCCAGCAGATCGTTCCCCTATTTTATAAATTTGATGAGATCGTTCAACAAGATGGCGTTTACCTGCAACTATTAGACGATTCTATTATCGGCACCCGTATTGAAAAAGGGATGCTTGGTATTAAAGATGAGGCTGATTACGTAGGAAGGCGTATCAACCAAGAGATGCTTGCTAAGTTCAAGAAACTTGGTGTTGAAGCGCTCATGCTGCGTAAAACTTCATTAGTAAATAGATCCGTCGGCTCTGATATTATTGACCCTCAAACAGGGGAAATTCTTCTTGAGCAGGGACAATTATTCACTGAAGAGTTATACGAGCAGCTTAAAAAATACAAAAAAATTCAATTTAATCTTATTGCGACCTCTGGATATGTTTTACAGCCAACGATTCCTTTGACATTGGCTCAAGACAAAAATGCTACTGAAGAAGAGGCATTAAAAGAGATCCATACTAAGATTTGGCCGGGTGAAAGTGCGTCACTTAAAGAGATTAAAGAACATTTAGAAGATCTATTCTTTAATTCTCGCTTGTATGACCTTACAAAAGTAGGGCGTATTCGCATGAATCGTAAGCTTGGCTTATCGATTCCTGATGACGTAATGACATTAACGCGTGAAGATATTTACGCGACGGTCCGTTATTTAATTAATTTACGCGAGCGTGGCGAAGGTTCTCTTGATGATATCGATCACTTGGGCAACCGTCGTGTACGTCTTGTTGGTGAATTGCTTACCAATCAGTCATATATTGGGTTATTGCGTATTGAGCGTATTGTGCGTGAAAGATTTAGAATTCAAGAGATGCATGGCGCACTGATGCCGCAAGATTTCTTGAATGTTAAGCCTTTAAACGCGGTATTACGTGAATTCTTCGCAACTGGTCAACTTACTCAATTTATGGATCAGACCAATCCACTCTCTGAAATTGCTCATAAACGACGCCTTTCAGCTCTCGGGCCCGGCGGCGTTATGAAAGACCGCGCTACCTATGAGATTCGTGACGTTCATACTTCACACTATGGTAGAATCTGCCCTATCGAAACACCAGAGGGGCAGACTGTCGGT
This sequence comes from Candidatus Babelota bacterium, assembly GCA_003165355.1. GTDB lineage: Bacteria > Babelota > Babeliae > Babelales > Babelaceae > BOG-1370. Next base: position 4,973 of record PLTG01000046.1, read on the forward strand.
CTTATTTCATCTTTGGCCACCTATGCCTTAGTGAACCAGCTTGGTTTTATTGAAACGGCATACCGTCCAGTAAAAGATGGCGCAATTTTAAATGACGTGGTCTTCTTGGATGCATTTGAAGAGGCTGACAAATATATTGCACAGGCCGATTCAAAATTATTAAGTAGCAAAAAAATAACTGGTGATACGGTCTTTGCGCGACATGAAGGAAACTTTATGTATGTCGATTCGCAAAAGATCAACTATATCGATTTATCGCCAAAACAATTAGTATCTGTTGCTACGGCGCTTATTCCTTTCCTTGAGCATGATGATGCTTCCCGTGCGTTAATGGGTGCAAACATGCAACGCCAAGCGGTTCCGCTTATTCGTATGCAGATGCCTATCGTAGGTACCGGTATGGAGGCTGAAATTGCTCACGCTTCGGGCGCCTGCATCTCAGCTAAGCGTTCAGGTATTGTGGAATACGTCTCATCAGAAAAAATTATTGTTCGCTCTTACGAACACGAATTTAAACATACTGAAGATTGGATTTCTCAGGGTGTAGATATTTATTACTTGAGAAAATTCCAGCGTTCAAGTTTCAGCACCTGGATACACCAAACGCCATTAGTTATTGTTGGCCAACAAGTGAAAAAAGGCGAAATGCTTTCTAACAGCTCATCTATTTATCATGGAGAGCTTGCTTTAGGTTCAAACTTGCTTGTCGCGTTTATGCCCTGGTACGGTTACAACTTCGAGGATGCGGTTATTCTTAATAAACGTTTAGTCGCAGAAGACGTGCTGACTTCCGTGCATATTGATGAGTATGTTGCTGAAGCACGCGATACTAAGCTTGGGCCTGAAGAGATTACCCGCGACATTCCTAATGTCAGCGAGGTTGCTCTCGAAGGTCTTGATGAAGATGGTATCGTTCGCATCGGTACTCGTGTAAAAGCGGGTGATATTCTTGTGGGTAAAGTTACTCTGAAGGGTGATATTCAGTTCTCACCAGAAGAGAAATTACTTCGCGCAATATTCGGTGAGAAATCTCGCGAAGTGCGTGATACTTCATTACGAGTACCACCTGGAATCGAAGGTACTGTTATCGATGTAAAAATCTTCTCGCGTAGTGGTATGCGAAAAGACAAGCGTTACAAAGATATGGTAGCTCAAGAAACTGCTCGCTTGGAAAATGATTTCATGATGCAGAAAGCTACCCTAGAAAAGATGCTTTCTGAAAAAATTATTGGCATGCTCAATGGTCAAAAAGCTGGCGCAAAAACCGCTAAGACCGTGCTTACTGATGATCTATTCGATGCAGAAAAATTGGCTCGCCTTTCATTCTTGCAACTCTGTGATTTATCTACTTCTGATAAAAAAATCGGAACAGCTATAGAGCAACTAAAAGGCACGTATGATAACCAATTGCGTATCTTGCAAGGGTTACAAGAAGAGCGTATTAATCATCTTAAAAAGGGTGATGTGCTTCCTTCTGGTGTTATCAAAATGGTCAAAGTGTATATCGCTATGAAGCGTCCAATTCAAGTGGGTGATAAAGTAGCGGGTCGACATGGTAATAAGGGCGTTGTCTCTACTATCGTCGCTCGTGAGGATATGCCATTCATGGAAGATGGTACTGCAATCGATATCGTACTGAACCCGGTGGGTGTTCCTTCGCGTATGAACGTTGGTCAAATCTTGGAGACGATTCTCGGCTTTGCTGGACGTCAACTCGGTGCTCAAATGCGTACTGCGCTCGAAGAAAAAAGTGTCAAACACATTAAAGATCTTCTGATCGAATGTTATGGCTCTGAACTTGTAGCTGATTATGAGAAACGTTACGGTACTCAAGGTATAAAAGATCTTGCACAAGCAACCGCTGCACACGGCGTTCTTTATAAAACACCCGTGTTTGATGGGGCTTCGTTTGAAGACGACATTCAGCCTTTGGTTACCAAAATGCATAATTCACCTTATGGTACCTTCAAGTTACGTGATGGCAGATCGGGTGAGTACTTTGATCAGCCTGTCACTGTCGGGTCTATCTATGTGATGAAACTTATTCACATGGTGGATGATAAGTTGCATGCTCGATCCGTTGGACCATACTCATTAGTTACGCAACAGCCATTGGGTGGTAAAGCTCAAATGGGTGGTCAGCGATTTGGTGAGATGGAGGTATGGGCACTTGAAGCTTATGGGGCAGCTTATACGCTCCAAGAGATGCTTACCTATAAATCTGACGATGTTTCAGGACGTCATAAAGTTTATGAGGCGATTGTTCGTGGTGAAGAGATTTCTGAACCAGGACTTCCAGAATCGTTCAACGTATTGATTAAAGAGCTGCAAAGCCTTGGTCTTCGTATTGATTTGTTAAAAAGTGGCAAGGAGGACGTCGGTGAGTAATCAGATGATCAATCGCTTTAGAGAATATATTAACTCTAATCAGTTTAACGCATTAAAAATAACAGTTGCTTCACCTGAGAAAGTGTTATCACTTTCCTATGGTGAAGTAAAAAAAATTGAAACAATTAACTATAGAACATTAAAACCTGAGCGCGATGGGCTATTCTGCGCACGCATTTTCGGTCCGGTAAAAGACTGGGAATGTAACTGTGGCAAGTATAAGCGTATGAAGCATCGCGGGATAACGTGTGAAAAATGTGGGGTTGAAGTAATTCAATCCCGTGTTCGTCGCGAACGTATGGGGCACATTAAGCTTGTAGCTCCTGTTTGTCACATTTGGTATCTTAAAGGTATTCCAAGTTATCTTGGGCTATTGCTCGATTCGCCCGTTAAAGATCTTGAACGCATTATCTATTTTGATGCGTACATGGTTATTGAACAAGGCAAATCCCCATTTCCACGCAAATCTTTAGTCTCCTCTGGCGATTATGATAACTATCTTGATCTTCATCCAGAAGATGCCGTATTTAAAGCAGAAACGGGTGCTGAAGCTATTAGATTAATTCTTTCGATGATAGATTTACCCCTCGAGGTAGCTCGCCTAGAACAAGAATATAGCAAAATTACTTCAGTTGCAGCGCGTCATAAAATAATGCGCCGCATTAAAGTTCTTTCTGGGTTGCACCAAGCAGGCATCAGGCCTGAATGGATGGTTATGACCGTTTTACCGGTGTTACCGCCAGACTTGCGACCACTTGTTCCTTTAGAGGGTGGCCGTTTTGCAAGTTCAGATTTGAATGAATTATATCGTCGCGTTTTAAATAGAAATATTCGTCTTGCCCGGTTAATGGAGATTGATGCTCCTTCAGTTATTATCAAAAATGAAAAGCGTATGCTTCAAGAAGCAGTTGACGCTCTTATTGATAATGGCCGTCGCGGACAACCGGTTCGTGGTTCAAATAAACGTCCATTAAAATCACTCAGCGAGATGCTTCGTGGTAAACAGGGTCGCTTTAGACAGAACTTATTGGGTAAACGTGTTGACTATTCAGGACGTTCCGTTATCGTGGTCGATCCAGAACTTAAGATTGATCAATGCGGATTGCCAAAAGCAATGGCGCTTGAACTTTTCAAATCACATATCTTAGCTGGTCTTTTAGCGCGTGAGCTTGCACCAAACTTGCGTGCCGCAAAGCGTATGATTGAAGATTCAGAACCGGTGGTTTGGGACGTTCTTGCCGATGTAGTAAAAGATCAAACGGTTCTTTTAAACCGTGCCCCGACATTGCATAGACTCGGTATTCAAGCCTTCTGGCCTATTTTAGTTGATGGTAAATCGATTAAAATTCACCCATTAGTATGTAAAGCGTTTAACGCTGACTTTGATGGTGACCAGATGGCAGTTCATATCCCGTTAAGTGCACAAGCACGTGAAGAATGTAAAAATCTTATTTTATCAACAAAAAATATTCTTTCACCTGCAAATGGTCGTCCAATCATGGTCCCTTCACAGGATATGATTCTTGGGTTGCACTATTTAACGAAAGTTCGTTACAACGTTTTTGGTGAAGGGCTTGTCTTTTCATCACCTGCAGAAGTTGTAGCGGCTTACGAACATGGTCGATGTGCATTGCATGCTCGTATTAAAGTGCGTATGGCAGGCAAACTTGTTGAAACAACAGTTGGTCGCGTTATATTATATGTGGCAATTCCAGAAGGTTCAGACTTTGAATGGGTGAATAAAATTCTTACCACCAGTGACCTTTCAAAACTTGTTGAAAAAGTCTACTATCGTTTTGGGAGTGAATTAACTGTCGTTTGTCTCGATAATATTAAAAAATTAGGCTTTAGACATTCTACTGCTGCTGGTATCTCTTTCTCTATGAAAGATATGATTACTCCCGATAAAAAAGAAGTAACTATTAAGAAAGCGGAAAAAGAAGTTCAAAAAGTTGAACAGATGTATCTTGACGGTATCATCACCAATGGTGAGCGTTACAATAAAGTAGTCAGCATTTGGGCTCGTGCAACAACGGATGTGGCTCAAAATATGGCCACTAACTTGTCTGCGCAAGACACTCAAGCATATCTTAACGAGGATAACTCTAACCAACCCTTCAACTCCATCTTCTTGATGCTTGAATCGGGAGCAAAAGGTTCTCGTGACCAGATTAAGCAGCTTGTTGGTATGCGTGGTCTTATGGCCCGTCCATCTGGTGATATTATGGAAACACCGGTTAAGAGTAACTTTAAAGATGGGTTAAGTGTTTTTGAATACTTTATTTCTACCCACGGTGCCCGTAAAGGTCAAGCTGATACTGCGCTTAAAACTGCAAACGCTGGTTATTTGACACGTAAGTTGATCGACGTCGCTCAAGATGTTGTCATTACCATGTTAGATTGTAAAACCATGGGTTCTATCATGCTTGAAGACCTGCAAGAGGGTGGTGATATTATCTATCCGCTTGCAAATAGGGGCTTCAGCCGTGTTGTTGCAACCGATGTTAAAGATGAAATTTCCGGACAACTGATCTTCAAACAGGGTCATATTATTCGTCGTGAGGATATTGAAAAAATTAGTAATGCAGTGATTTCCAAAATCCCTGTTCGTTCTGTGTTGACCTGCCAATCAAAACGGGGCGTTTGTGCGGCCTGTTATGGTCTTGATATGTCTAAGAACGATATGGTAGAGATCGGGTCAACTGTCGGTATTATTGCAGCGCAATCTATCGGTGAACCGGGAACACAGCTTACGATGAGAACCTTCCATATTGGGGGTACGGCTAGCTTATCTGAGCAGTCTTCATTTGTGGCAAAAGTTGCTGGTAAAGTTGTCTTTACTGCTTTATATGACCAAAAAAATAAAGACGGCCAAAATGTCGTTATGAACCGTAGTTCAAAGATGTCGATCGTTTCTCCTGATGGCAGAGAGTTACAAAAGCATGATCTTGAATATGGTACTGTGCTTCTTGTACAAGAAGGCCAAGAAGTGCTTGTGGGCGCAAAACTGGCTGAGTGGGATCTTAACAACAAGGTAATTCTTACTGAAAAACCGGGAAGAGTTCGCTACGTTGATATGATAGATAACCTCACCGTACAAGAGCGTTATGATGAAGCGACAAGCCGTACTACACGTATGGTTGTTGATCATAAAGGCGATAAATATCAGCCGGCTATCAGCATCGTTGATGCTGACGATAATGAGATTGTTCAATACTATATCCCAACGGGTGCCTATGTGAACGTTGATCAAAATCAAGTGGTTCAAGCTGGTGATATCATTGTTAAGTTGCCTCGTGCCGCGTCCAGAACGAAAGATATTACCACTGGGGGTCTTCCTCGTATTTCTGAATTCTTTGAAGCGCGTGCGCCAAAAGATCCAGCGATCCTTTCTGATATTGATGGGGAAGTGGTTTTTGGCGGCCTGCACCGTGGATTACGTAAGGTTTCCGTTACCAACGGGGTTGAGACATTCGATTACTTTATCCCTCGCTCTAAACAGCTTAATTTTGTTAATGGCGATCGCGTAAAGGCGGGCGATTCAATAACCCAGGGTACTCCAATCTTGCATGATATTCTACGCATCTCTGGCCCTGAAGCCTTACAAAGATACTTGGTTAACCAGGTTCAAGAGGTCTATCGTCGCCAGGGTGTTGATATTAATGATCGTCACATCGAATTAATTGTTCGTCAGATGTCACGTAAAGTACGTGTTATTGAACCGGGAGATACCGACTTCTTGATTGGTGACCGTGTAGATAGAATTCACTTTAAGGCGGTTAATGACGCATTAGTTGATCAAGGTAAGCGACCTGCAGTTGCAAAACAGACTCTTCAAGGAATCACCTTGGCCTCTTTGGGCACTGAGAGCTTTATTTCAGCTGCGTCGTTCCAAGAGACAACCCGTATTTTAGCCGAGGCTGCGATATTTGGACAGACTGATCACCTTTACGGATTAAAGGAAAATGTTATTATTGGTAAGGTAATACCTGCTGGTACAGGCATTGCCTCGTTTAGAAAAAAGTACCATATTGGACATAAGTCTGATACGGTGAAAGCTGAATAATTAAGTTAGGCGCGTAGCTCAGTGGCAGAGCATTGCTTTGACGTAGCAAGGGTCAGCGGTTCAATCCCGCTCGCGCCTACCAAACACACAATTTGTGGAGATATAAAGATATTATGATGACCGTTGAAAGAAAAAAGACGATTGTTGCAGATTTTAGAACTCATGAGACAGACTCCGGTTCATTAGAATTGCAAGTTGCATTGCTCACAGAACGCATTAACGACTTAAATAAACACTTCGGTGTTTTTCCAAAAGATAATCATTCCCGTACTGGGCTTATGAAGCTTGTTGGTCGTCGTCGTAAATTCTTGGATTATTTGCATAAATCTGATAAAAATAAGTATGAGCAATTAATTGGAAGACTTGGTATTAGAAAGTAGTGCGCTTCGCACCAATAATATGAATTGTAAGTCGATAAAAGATAAGCCGCTAAAAATTAAACAGAAAAGTAAAGGTATTTGATGGCTATGGAAAAAAAATTTAGCTTGCCAGAGTTTGGCTATGAAGTAACTTTTGGTAAATACGCTGGTCAAGCAGATGGTGCAGCATGGTTACAGCACGGGGGAACAATAATTCTTTCAACGGTGGTATCTGCTCCTGCATCAGATTTTCCTGGTTTTCTTCCTTTATCAGTAGATTATCGTGAATTATTTGCCGCCGCTGGTAAAATTCCTGGTGGATATTTTAAACGTGAAGGCAAATTTAGCGATAATGAAGTTCTAACGAGCCGTCTTATCGATCGTGCAATTCGACCTTTGTTCCCAGAAAATTATTTTAACACTGTTCAGGTGATGGCAACGGTCTATTCCGTTGATCGCGAGCATGTGCCACAACCTCTTGCCCTTCTTGCTACATCATTAGCGCTTATGTCCTCTAAAGTCCCTTTCATGGGTCCTGTTGGGGTAGCAGAGGTTGCTCTGATTGATGGTAAATGGGTGAGTAACCCAACCTACACGCAAAGCTCTTCAACCACTACTAAAATTACTGTAGCTGGTGATTATGAAGGCATCTGTATGGTTGAAGGTACCTCAGATCACATTACTGAAGAACAATTTCTTGATGCTCTTTTTCTCGGCCATGAAGTTATTAAAAAACAGGTTATGTGGCAACAGGAGATTATCAAAGAGCTTAATCCGACTAAAGAGACTATTACCGAAAAATTTGATATCGCTGCGTGGCAAAAACGTGCATTTGATGCTTTAACTGATGATCGCGTAAGAACAATGTTCACAGTGGATAAAGTTTTACGTGGTGAAGCTCAATCTGTTTTGAAAGAACATTTTTTTAAAACGTTTGCAGCTGAAATTGAACAAGAAAAAGTATCAACTGTCTTTTTAGGTTATATTTTTGATAAAGTATTAAGCACAAAGATTACTGAACTCTGTTTCACAGAGAATAAACGTATCGATTTGCGTGCCTTTGACCAAGTTCGTCAAATTACTTCTGAAGTTGGGCTGTTGCCTTATGCGCATGGTTCGGCATTATTTACTCGTGGACGCACTCAAGCATTAGTAACTGCTACTTTAGGCAGTGGGCAAGATGAAGCAAAAATCGATCGCTTAATGGGGGAAACTCTAGAAAGCGCGTTTATGTTACATTACAACTTCCCTCCATTCTCAGTTGGTGAAGCTCGTCAACAACGTGGTCCGGGTCGTAGAGAGATCGGTCACGGTTATTTAGCAGCTTCAGCTATCCAGCAAGTTTTACCGTCAAAAGATCTATTTGCCTATACGATACGAATTGTTGCAGATATGCTCGAATCAGATGGTTCAACCTCTATGGCAACTGTTTGCGGATCGACACTGGCGCTTATGGATGCTGGTGTTCCTATCAAGTCGATGGTCAGCGGCGTGGCTATGGGTCTTTTGAGAAATTCAAAAGGCGAATTTAGAGTTCTTACTGATATTGCTGGCATTGAAGATGCTTTTGGTTTAATGGATTTTAAAGTCGCTGGTACAGATAAGGGTATTACGGCAATTCAAATGGATATTAAGCATAAAGGCGGTCTTGAGAGATCAGTATTTGAAATGGCTCTTGCAGCGGCGCTTAAAGGCCGTACCCATATTATGGATGAGATGAAAAAAACTCTCACTGCCCCACGTGCACACCTTTCAGCATTAGTACCGCAAATGATAAGCTTTAAAATTCCTACTGAAAAGATCGGCGCAGTGATCGGTTCAGGTGGTAAAATTATTAAAGAGATTATCGCAAAAACAGGCGCATCGATTGATATTGGTGATGACGGTTTAGTTAAAATCTTTGGTAAGGTTGGCCCTGGTCTCGATCAAGCTGTGGCATGGGTTAAAGTTCTTGGTGGCCAGATTGAACGTGGTATGAAATTCCAAGGCGCCGTAAAGCGTGTTGCAGAATTTGGACTTTTTGTTGAGATTGCACCCGGTCTTGATGGCTTGGTTCATGTTTCGACTGTTCCGCGCCAAGAGCAAGCAGAATTTGCTAAAAAATATCCAGTTGGCGCTACAGCGCATGTTGAAGTTCTTGACTATGAACAAGAGACTGGTAGAATACGCTTAAAAGTTATACAGTAATACAGAGTCTTAACAGTACCTGATAAAGAAAGTATAAAATGTTTAGTATGCATCGTGCCGGTAATAGAAATTTTGATCAATTACGTCAATTGAATGTAAAGTATGATATTTATCCATACGCAGCCGGCTCAACTCTTTTTGAGATGGGAAACACGAAGGTGTTATGTGCTGTTACCTTGCAAAATAGTGTTCCTCACTTTTTGCGTGGAAGAAAATGTGGTTGGTTAACGGCAGAGTATTCTCTGCTGCCAGCATCAACCCCTGTTCGTACGGTGCGTGAGATAACCACCAACAAACGGAGTGGGCGTACTATAGAGATTTCTCGTCTTATAGGTCGTTCATTGCGCGCGGTGGCGGATCTTTCTATTTTGGGTGAGCAAACGATTTTCATAGACTGTGATGTTTTGCAAGCAGACGGCGGTACCCGTACCGCCTGTATCTCTGGCGCTTATTTAGCGTTAAAAGCTGCGCAAACACGCTGGTTACAAAAGGGCGTCATCTCACAGCCATTTCTTAAGGATGAACTTGCAGCCGTCTCTGTAGGTGTTGGTAATGGTTCATTGATACTCGATATGGATTTTGCTGAAGATAGCTCTATTGATGTTGATTTTAATTTCGTTCTTACACGATCACATAAAATAATTGAACTTCAAGGCTCTGCAGAAAGAGCACCTCTTTCATGGGAAGACCACGAAAATATTAATAAACTTGCTATCAAAGGGTCAGCGGAGTTGTTTGAGTTTTACGACCAGCATCCGTATGAACTTCCGGTAAGCCAATTTTATGAAAAATATGTGAGCGCTACCCGTTTTTCAGATTTTAATTGCGATCTATAAAAAATGTCAGTTTTTCAGCAGTTGTATACAGTGCCAGCGAAAGCTGGCTGTATCACAATTTTTTGTCCTAAATCTATACCTGAAAAACTTATCGACTTTCACCGTACTATAATTTGTTCCCAGATATCTTCCCAATATCGTGTTATTCTTTTGCAAGACTGTGATATCGAAGAGCTTTTTGCGCAGCTCGCGATTACCTTTTTAGGTGAAGCTTTTATATATGCGCTTAAAGACAGTGATATCTCAGTTGCTCAAAGAAAGAAGCTCGATGCTTTTTTAAAAGATTACTTAGGTCCGCATTATGTCTATTTTTTCACCAGCGAACCTCACTATGAAAAAAATGGGCTGGTGCTCGAAAGTGCTGTCAACAAAAAAACATTTCAAGAGCTGGCCGCGCAAAATGGCCATAAGGCACTCGCGCCATCATTTATAGATAAGCTCTATGCCGAGCGTGCATCATATACCTTTGATGAATCAATTATGCTCATGCGATATGCAAATCTTTTAGGCTCTCGCCATGATATATTCTTTTCTGAATGGCTCAATAGAATTTTAGTGGATGATATATCCCTTTTTACCCTCAGCCAATATTTTTTTGCCCAACAGAGACAACTGCTCATGGCTGAATGGGCTCGCTTGAAAGACCAGTACCCGACAGAGTTCTGGATTGCCTTTTTTTCTGAGCAGCTCTGGCAAGCAACACTTTATATCCAATACGCTGCAGCCGGTAAAGCGGCTGAAGCAAAAAGACATGCCTATCGCCTACCCTTCTCATTTTTTCAAAAAGATTATAAACGTTATACGCGCCAGCAACTTGCCCAGGCGCACGAGTTTCTCTATACCGTTGATCATGGCCTTAAAAATGGCTATGCTACCGACGGCTTAGAGATATTTATCCATTCAGCGTTTCGCTAAATATTATGCTTCTACTTTTGCCCCCAGCCATGCTGAGAATAGATGATTCCGTTTTGATACATTTCAATAGCCTGCTTATGCGCGGGTATTATTTGTTCGGGGAGCTTATTCAATGGAAACCAAGCGATATCGTCGCATTTATTAGGCTCGCAATTAGCGGGGATGCCGTGCCAAGCTTGTGGCTTAAAGACAAAAACATAGAATTCAGTTTCGGGCCCTTGGCGATCAACCACATGAACCAGCTTGAGCTCATTCACCTCAATCCCAGTTTCTTCTTTCGCTTCACGCTCCGCCGACTCTAGAGCAGTTTCCCCAGATTCTATCTTTCCACCTGGCAGAGAATAGAGCCCGTTCCCAAACGAGGTCCCTTTACGTCGCAGCAAAAGTATTTCTGATTTTTCATTAATGAGTAAGAGAGTTGCAAATGACATAGTTCCCTTAGGGTTTATAGTATGTGAGATTATCTCTGATGCGCTGAGAAGTGCAAAAATAATTAAAAATAGTATAGTGCGTTTGATCATATTATTTTTTTTCTATTTTTTCTTTATAAATATTCTCGAGTAAACGAAAATTCTTTTTTGCTGCATCGGGTGAAAACATTAAAAATCCAGGAAAATCATCCTCATTATAATTGCCATAATAGGAGTCATTTGCTCGGCGAAGAACCATGACAGAAATTCCTCCCCCTAATAGGGTGCATTTTGCCGTATAACTTGTGCCCAGGGAATGCACATTTTTTTGAACGCTTTTTTCTTCGATATTAGATATCTGCTCGGATGAGGCAATTCCTACCATAGAATGGCTTTGAATGAACGTGAATAAGCCGATAGCCAGAATTAGGAAATTTTTTAGAGCGAACATAACGTGTCCTTAAGGTTCTTATTGTTTAAAGTTTCTTCCTGATTTTAAACTATTGACTCTGTTTTGAACATAGGCTTTATTTATTTTATAGATTTTTCGTACTCTTTTCTTATAAACTTAATTACGTAATAGTTATTTTTTCAAAGGGGGGACGTTATGAAATCTTTATATTATTTAACGAGCATCTTATTGGTGGGCAGCATATCTGCTGCCGAAAAGTCGGAGGGCAACGCATCTGCTGCTCAAGAGAATAAAAGTGTCTATTCGGCTGATGCAGCGCCAAAGATCAATTTTGAACTCATTAATAAGTCAGCTACCCCAATAGCTCTGTATGTAGCGAATATGGAAGGCGATTATTATATGATTGATTCAGGAACAAATAAACCAGAGATCAATCCAGAAAAAATTGGTGGTGGGTACATAGCGCTTAAATCTGGCGATACATTTGCTGCGACAGTTGATTTAGATAAAGCGACTGGTATTCAAATAGGCAGAGTGGTATCAACCGGTAAAGGCAAATATCCATCGAACGATGTAGAAAAATATTCTATCAATGCCGGCAAAAAAACTCGTTATGTTTCGTATAATGCGAGTAATGCAGAAGGCAGACGTCTTTATCCGCAAACAGGCCCTATGATGGGTGCTGGCAAAGTTCTGCCAAATTTTGTTAAGGAAAACGTCACTAATTCTGGTCTTTTAAAAAGAAATAATGTTATTGCGCGTGATATTATTTCCCAATAGATATAATTTTATGAGAGCTTGAAGTATATTTATATTTCAAGCTCTCATTTCGTTAAGAGCAGCAAGAATTTTCAAAAAATGAAAAAAATGAGCTCCATTATGATCCCGCAACGCTGGGAAAGCTCCCCAAGATATCAAGCGTTCCGTTTTGTTTAAAAAAGTTTCCCTTATTAAAGGATATTCTTTAAATAATTCAGGATCTTGTTCGCGTATTTTTTGCGCTATCTCTTTGGGGTCCTTGCCATCGCTCAATCCCTTTCCTATCCTATCATGATAAAAGTTGCATGCTTGATACAAGTTAGGATGATATACTAAATTTGAAGTCTCTTGAATGAGCTCACTCCATTCTTCGCCCAAGGTTTTTCCCTTGAGCTTATATAGAGGCTCTGTTCGAGAGCGCATGGCAAAAACGATGGGCAATAATTTTCTGTTTTTCTTACTCAGCTCGGGTAAGCTCGATTCGTCTAATGCCAAAAAGGCATATTCTTTGAGAGTTAAGGGCTTTAAAATATTTCTCAAATCAAGATCATTGATGCATGCCTTTAAGGTGATAAAATAACTATTATTCTGGTCATATTGCTTAATGATAACGTTATTTTTATCCCGAAAACTTACTCTATGACAGCAACTATCACCGCTTGCAAAGAAACTGGTAGCGTAGTGTTCAGGGCGTGGCTTTGGGGCAGTCTTATCAAGCATTGAAGATAATCTGTCATGATCGGCAGGCGTTGTCACAGAAAATTCTGCAATGACGGCACCATCAAAAGAAAAAAAGGTTGCTTTTTCATCCCCGGGTTCACCTTCTGTAGAAACGGCAAAATAAGATGCATTTGGAATGATATTCTGCTGTGGCAAAGGCAGCAGATTCTCAAAAGTATACAGCGATAAAAATGACAAGAGCGCAATAGTATAAAATGTCATAATACTAATTGAGATGTAACAGGCTATACTCATGAGAAGGATCGCTAAAAAATTCTTTTGGGTTGTCGAGCAATTGCAGAGCTGGCGAGACAATATTATGCAAGCCTTCTTTTCGTTCTTGGTCTTTTTTAAATTGTCTTAATACCCGCATTGCTAAGATGACTGTTTGATGAAACTGATTACGAGTCTTAAGGATATCCACAGCCGTTTTTCCTTCAGCGTTATAAATGGTCAGGCCCATGGCATCGGCTTTATAGAGCGCCGATAATTTTTCAAAAAAAGTGATTTTGTCATGCTGGTCCGCCCTCATGCATAATTCATGAAAAAGAGTGTTCTTAGAGGATATGTCCTGCATCTGCAGATCTGCCTTATTACAAGCAAGAAATTGATCAGGTGTGTAATAGGGCTTGGTGAGCTCGCTCAAAGAATCGAAGTCTCTAAGATGCTCATATTTACTCATATCTTGCGCTTGCACAAGATATACTATCGTCAAGCAAGACAAAAATAATGCTTTTTTCATCATCAGAGGTTCTCTTGGTGCTTCTCTGGTTGCAAAATGCCACCTGAGATTATCACTGTCATCGCCTCTTGGCGCGTAATATCTAATATTCGGCAATCTTTTTCAGGTACAACCAGATAGAACCCCGTTGTAGGGTTTGGTGTTGTCGGCACAAAAACACTGACATATTTTTCATCTTTATTCGGGCTAAAATCTGCAGAGACGTAATTGGTCAAAAAGCCTAAGGCATACGTGCCTGCAGGGCCGAAGGGCACATTAACCACATGTTTAAAAGTAATTTCATCATTAGGATTAAGCGCATTGGTAAGCTGCTTAATGCCAAAATATATTTGGCGTAGCAGAGGAATTCTGCTAAAAATAGAATTCTCTATAGTATCAACAATATGGGTTACGATAAGAATCTGCATAATAACGCCGACTGCAAAGATAACCAAGATCACCAATAGAATCTCAGAATGGGGAATAATTTTGAAAGATTCCGGCTCAAGTTGATATACGGGGAATAGCCAAGATTTTAAAAGATTGAAAAGAAAGTTGATAAGCGCGACGGTGAGCGTTAAAGGCAATAAAGTAAAGAGCCCTTTTAAAAAAAGTGACTTAGTGACCTGAAAAGTCTTTTTTATATTTTTATTTAATTTCATGAAAGTTCCTTTTGTAAAGAGGCTGCAAGATCATGCGCTATAGTGCGCGCATCGTGCAATAATTCTGATTCTACCATTATTCGTAACATATTTTTTTCCGTGCCGGAATAGCGCACCGATATTCTGCCGCAAGGGATGAGCTTTTCAGCTTGCTCTATCAAGATATCGTAAGGGTTCTCCGAAAGATCGCACATTTTTTTTACCGGTACGGTAAGTAAAATCTGCGGAAACGGTGCAAATGTTTCAAAATCTTTATTATCTAATATAGTTAACGCTTCTAATGTTTTTAAGGCCACTAAAATGCCATCACCGGTATTAGTATAATTTTTCAATAAAATATGGCCCGATTGTTCGCCTCCCATGAGCAAATGTTGCTCATGGAGCACTTGAGCAACATATTTATCGCCCACAGCAGTGCGGAGTAATTTTTTATTCTGTTTATTGAGCCATGATTGGAGCCCGACATTACTCATAATGGTGCCCACTACCACTTTTTGATCTGCGTAATCCGGGTGCTGGCTCAAAAGCGCAAGAATATCATCACCATTTTTTAAGTGCCCAGAGCGGTTTACTGCAATAACACGATCGCCGTCACCATCAAACGCAAAACCGATATCGGCCCCATGGGCAGCCACCGCTTCTTGAAGCTTCTGAGGGGTTAATGAACCGCATTGTTCATTTATATTAAAACCATTAGGTTGATTATTTAGAGTTATAGTCTCTGCACCGAGATACTTAAAAATGGCAGGCGCAATTGTGCTCGTAGCCCCATGAGCGCAATCGATAACTATTTTTGTGCTTCGCAAAAAGTTCGGCTTAAAAAATTGCGCAAGCGCGTCATGGTATTCGTGTAGCCCATTGATAATTGTTTCATTGCCGAGATCGAGATAATTGATAGTAGTGGGGGCGGGGTGATTAATATACTCAGTAATAATCTGTTCTGCCTGCGGGCTCAATTTGCCTGAAGCATCCATAATTTTTATGCCGTTATCATGCCACGGGTTATGTGATGCTGAAATGATCAATGCGCAACTGTATCCATATTTTTTAATTAAATAGGCTGCCGCGGGGGTGGGCAGAACCCCGGCATCAAAAACGTCTATTGATGCTGATAGAAATACCATCTTGAAAACAGATTTTATATAGGCGCAGGAGTTGCGTGTATCGTAAATAATAAGTACTCGCGGCTTTGCCGCATCTTTTTTATAGGTATCATTCAACCATCTGCTGATTGCATGGGCAACGCTCGGTAGATTATCTTGAGTAAACAGTGCTGTTCCCATAGATGCGCGGATGCCATCGGTACCAAAAAAAGAGCTCATATAATTTGTATGTTAAAGTGACAATAAGGTTATTTCTATAGGATTATAGTTTAACACCTTAGCTGCAGTAGGCAATAAAAGATTTTCTGGTCCAGGTAAAATTCTATGCCGGCCAGGCAGGAATGTTTTGGCATCAAAATGCAGAGCGCCGATAGCGCGACTTTTTTGGATAATATTCTTTGTTCCTTGTAGAGTAACATCAGTATGTTCGGGAGCCTCTATGCGGCTTTCTGGCGCGAGATTATCAAAATAAATTGCAAGGGGAATTTCGGCCGTGATAGTGCGGGACTCGCTTATCACATACCATGCAAAAAAACCCATAATGCAGGAAGCAAAATTAAGAAACAGTCTTGTCGTTATAAGACGTAAAGTGAGTTGTTGTAACATGGCCATTTTCCTGTTTTTTATAAAAAGTGCTGTGTAGTTCGCTTAAAAGAGCGAGCGCATGATGCGCGCTTAAATTTTCTAGAATCTTGGCCCCTCGCACAATCGTGAACTTGCGGGTTGCTGCGCAAGCGTGCAGGGCTATGCAATCAAGAGTGCTCGTTATTTGAATGAGGTCGTTATCAGAGGAGTTTTTCCAAAAGGTGGTGAGTGATGTAATCTTTCCACTGCTTGTGATCCACAGGAATGATTTTTTGGGGATATCCAATGAATCATAGAGCAACTCGAGTGTATTTTTTTTAAGGTCAGCATTAATAAGTTCGGCTGCACTCACAAGCGTGCTGAGATTATCAGCATGTTCAATGACAACATGTAGATCTTTTTGAGCATTAAGCCGAGTGAGGGCGAACTTAATCAGCTCATCGGGCCATCTGCTTTGGGCCGTTGTTGTGGTCAATGGGTCAATGCGCTGCGCGACCACAAACATTTTCTGCAAGCGCTGCTCGTGTAAGACCATAAGAAGCATTAATACCACAGGAAAGCAGCATGAGGAGAGAAAAAAGATGGTGGGGAGCTCAAGTATATACGCCCCGATTATAAGAGTATGATAGCTATACCAATAAAGCAGAAGTTTTTTATTTTCTTGGTTAAAAAAATATGCGTTAATCCAAAGATATCCTATAATGCAGAGTATTATCTCTGCGGTATCAGAAAGAGTGTATAATGAAAAATCCATCAGAGTACCCCGAGCGCAGTTAGTTCTTTGCGCAGTTGCTTAAAATCGTAATGCTTGATCTGGATCGCTTTAAATCCAAGACTGCGCGCAGCTTCAACATTTTCTTTTTGATCATCTATAAAGATGCAATCTTCGGGAGCGAATCCATAGCGGTTGAGGCACTGGTCAAAGATGGTCTGCTGCGGTTTAATGGTATTTAGGCTTCCGGATATAATAACATCATCCATATTAAAATAGCGGCTGAGCTCTTGGCCCGTTGGCGAATTTTTAAAATTGGTATACGATACGCCGTCCCAATTAGAGAGTATCGTTTGTTGATGGATTCCCTCATGGGCGATCTCTTGTACAATTTCTAGAGCTTCTTTGAGTAGCTTAGTATTTTTTACCAGTACTTCCGGGTTAAACATAGCTCCAACGGCACTTTTTACAATCCTGTATTCTAAGTTATTCCTAAAATAGCCAGATCCGTATAATTCTTTAATTTTTCGCCCGAGGGCCTTCACGAGTATTTTAGGCTCAAGAATCCTTCCAGCCAACCAATCGCACATAACTTGCGGCAATGGCCGATGGGCCGTATGATAACTTTTTTGATCGTCGGGGCAGGTCTGTTTTCCGCCAAATTCTTCAAGCACGTCAAAAAGCAAGTTTTGTAGTTGGTTTTTCTCTTTTGTATGAAATGCATGGTACCATGCGCAATCGGCAAACCCAATGTCAACGACCATGCGAAAAAGGCTTACGTATACCAGTGTGTCTCCCAAGTCCCAGATGATAAGATAGGGCTTTGCAGCTATCGGCCCGAGCAAGAAGAAAGAAAGAGAGATAAGAATTTTTTTCATCATGAAACACCGCCCCATACGTTATAACTTATTATGAGCTTAATGTTTTTGATTCATAAAAATCAAGAATGTCGAAACTTGAAAAAAACTTTATGTTGACAAAAGCGCCTCCTTGTATTTAATATTAAATTAGTATTATTTTATTTTAACTGGGGGTGTTGTTATGAATTATAGTAATTATTTTTTTATGGTCGGAATATTTACCGGGGTTATCTCTTGCCAGAATGCAGCTCAGAGACCTACGCAGAATCGTGACCTTGAAAAGTTTCCTCTCGCGTCCATGTTTTATCAGGATCTTTATAAAAAAGCCGGAGATACGCACAAAAAATTGAAGAGCGTTGCAGATAAAGTGTCAGCAAATTTTGCTGGGAGTGAGGTTGTAATTCCGCCACTTAAGAGTTTTGACCGCATTAAGGAGAAGGTGGATAAAGATTATCAGGGCGATTGGAAAAAAATAACTGATGTTGTTCGGGGAAGCATCTCTTTCCAGAATATCGATGATTTGAAAAATGCAGTAAGTTTCTTTTCACAAAATTTGCCTATTGTCTATGTAAAAGACAGAATAAGTAACCCCGCCCCATCTGGATATAGGGATATGCTTGCCCTGTTTAGGGATCCAGAAAATGGGATCATTGGAGAAATTCAATTTCACTTATGTCATATTCTTAAAGTAAAAGATGAAGAGCATAAACTTTATGAAATAGCACAAGAAATTGAAAGAAAGGCCGATGCCGCGCAAAGAAAACTTTCTGATGATGAGCGTAATGAATTGAATAAAGTAAGGGCTCAAGGTAATATCGTATATTTGAAAGCATCAGAACGCATGCAAAATGGTGAGGCATGTTCTCTGTTAAAATAACGTGAATTCGATATAAGAAAAAGTTAACAAAAATCAGGTCTGTCGCTAAAATATCCTTGATTTAAAAGAGGAGATTTAACAGACCTGATTTATATTTTTTGTTTTTTTCGATATCAGATTTAATTTTATCGAATAGCTCACGCCTTATTTTTTCGTAGTTAGCCATAACATCAGGGTCGGCGGTATTGAAAGAATAAACTCGAGGCCCTGTCTCAGGATCAAGAGTTTTTTTGGTGATGGGCATCATAGCATACCAATTATTTATCCAATTTTCTGAGGCATCTGTATCGGAATGCCTGTTTTTTAACGCCACTCTTTTTTTTATATTGTTAATAATCGTTGGGACATTTTTAGAGGACATCTGGTATGTATACCCAAGAGGAAGGTTGATGCTTATAGGAATTTCGTGAGTGGATATGAGCTTCGATGCTTGATGGGGGGTAAATGACAGAAGAAGTAAATTTCCATTAATAGTCGCTTTTGAGTGAAGTCTTTCAAGCTGATCAAAGTCATCCTGATATTTTTTATAGTAATCTCCTAGGTTAAATTGTTCAAACATGGTGTCGAAGGAAGTTTTAGATGAATTTCTATTTACATCATGAACAAAATAAAATAATGAATTGCAGGTCTCGTCCTCAGGGTTGCCAAATAGCGAGAAATTCATATGTAAATAATCTCGCTCCTGCGTTTTATCTGAAAATCTTAATGGGATATAATTTTCAGGCATATTGTGTCCTAATGAAAGGCTGCACAATTCTCTGTAGATATCTGCTGCATAATGTAATGCCCATGCCTGCCCATGATAAAAAACAATATTGCCGCCTTTTGTTTCTGCTGTTTCTTTTTGGTATGCTTGCGCACAGGTCATTCGAATTTTTGATTCACGCTCTTCTTTTTTGAAAAAAGAATAAAGTATCTTTGAAATTCTTTCTAGCGGTGGTCTGTTTTCTACGGAAAAGAGAGCAATGCCTTTTGAATCGAGAATATTTCTATAGGATTTTTCAATGATGGTTTTGTTTAACAGAAAATGACTTTTGGTTTGAGTTAAGACGTTATTTTGGTCGTTTGCAGATTCAATCGGTATAATCTGAGCTAATTGGGCCGCTGCCGCATTTTCAGGATTATTATGGTAGCTATCGCTAACATATTTGGAATATGCAGCTGCTGAAGCGACGCCGGTTAATATGCAGCGACGAACATTTGTGCTAGACATCGCAGAGAGATTAAGTATTGGGACGAAGAGGACGCATATATTCATCAATATAAATTGCGATAGGAAATGCAAAGATCTAAACCCTTTTTTCATAGATGATGCCGCGGTCAATGAGTGCTTGTTCAATGGCAGAAACATCACCGGTGAAATGAATAGAGGGGATCCCCAATTCCTGGGCTGCTTTGATATTAGTGATATCATTATCAATAAAGAGATATTTTTGTTTGTTATCGTGGCCATAGGTATCAAAGATATGCTGATAAAAGCCTTCATGTGGTTTATTATATTTTATATATCCAGAAACAATCATATGCTCTTTTTTGATATGCTGTGCTATCTTTTGGCCAACAGGGGATTCTAAAAAGAGGGGGTAAGAATGTGGGTCCCAGTTCGTGACCGCTACCAGGGTATGCTCTGCGGGGTCGATACGTTCAAGCAACGCGACCATGGGTTTGATAAGATATTGATGCTGGACCAATTTTTCTGGGCAAAACATGGCATTAATTGCATTGTAGACAATGCAATATTCTAAATACGAAGAAAAAAAACTCTCTTGGTAGAGTTTATCAATCTCTTGTAAAATATATTCACGAAGGGCCTGATGATCTTCATACGCGCCTGCCATCCAATCGCAATAAATTTTTGGCACAGCGTTATCTCGATTTTCATGGGTAATAACGCTTTGCGTGCCCCCAATTTTTTCTAATGTCTGGAAGATTCGTTTTTGAGGATTAAAATTTAAAAAGTTGGTCAACCCATATGCGAATAATGGTCCTATCCCTAGCTCATCTTTTGCATAGGTAATCTGATCAACATCGACAAAGGTGCCGCCCAAATCGCATAAAATGATATAAGCCTGTAAAGAGTTCATAGCCACAGCGTTAAAAAATATTATGATATAAAGAGTTATTCTCATCGTATCATTTCTTAAGCGACGGGGCTATATTCTTGATTAACTTATAAGATGTAAACGCTTAAGCTCTTTCTTAACAGCATCATAATCGCCAGCTTTGTACTGAAAGTGCTGCATGCCAAGACTTTTTGCTGCAGCGATAATATCCTCATCTGTATCGATCACTAAGCATTCTTCTGGTTTAAGGTTTTGTTCCTGCATTATAAGTTGATAAAAGGCAGGGTCTTGAAGTACAATGCCTTGATGTGGCGGTTTAAGGTTTCCAGAATTATAGACTGCTTTAAAGTGTGGCAATATCTTTTTACCCATGTCAGATGTTCTTATTGCTTCATAAGTAGCGGCGTCTTGGTTTGAAGCGAAAAATTGGCTAATGCCCGGTTTTACACGTTTTACCAATTTAAGGGCATCGTTTATAATGCCATTTGTTGCTATAAATTTTTCTGGTGTAAAAACGATGTTAACAATTTTTTGTGTGTAACTATCGCCGTCAAAAAGTTTTAAGATTGCATCACGAACTTCAACCCCTGTCTTTTCGCCCGTAAGCCAATAACGCATAATGAGCGGCAATGGTTTGCCCGTATCTGGGTCATTCGCTTTATAGGGCTGAGTTTGAGCGCCAAATTTTTTGGTTATCTTAGCAAAAAGGTCCTTTTGAAGAGAAAGTGCCTTGCCCAAATTCCAAAGAGTAGAAAACACTCCTGCCTCCCCAACAACGCTTGCCCGATCGGTAGAAATAAGAAATGGTTTACCCACCAGAATTGCCTTGATTGGTGTATGCATAGGATTTGTATGCGCAGATTGTTGAACGCCTAAAAAGAGCGCCATAAAAAAAACAAAAAAAGAGGTTCTTTTGCGTGGAATTATCATATTTTTAATCCTTAAATGTAACTTTACAGTTTTAATTTACAGTTATTATTTATACTATATAGATTATACAATTTTATGCAACCAGATGGACTTTGCAATGACCAGATCGACTAAATTGATCGCTCAATCCCCAATCTTTATATTTCTACTAAGATTTTTTATGTGTAAATAGTTTACTAAGAAACTTCTTTACCGGATTTGTTTGCTTATGTCCGTACTTGTCTACAATAGTATTTCGTGCAGCTGGCAGGGCTTCAAGTTTATCAACCACTTGGGCATTATAAGCCAAAAGAGCATCGAGTTCCTGTTGCTGGGCAGGAGTAAGTTTTTGCTTGAGCTCACTGAAGCCTCTCTCTTGCTGCTTTAACGCCGCAATTGCTTGGCCATGCGTCTCTTCTATATGCTCAAACCAGCTTTTCAGCATATCCTTAAGGCTCTCTTCTGCTCGCTGCAGCCGTTTTTCAATCAGTTTATCGGTAACCTCTTCGTAGGCGTCTTGGTGCTTTTCAAGAGTTTCTTTAAATTCTTGATGGTCGTGCTCGAGACGCTTAATTTCTTGCACAAAGGGAGATTCAAAGCTATGCCTGATCGCACGCCACCCCTTACTGAGGCAAAATGCTGTCCATAGGGCAACCCCAGAAGTTACGCCAAGGCGTATGGCTTGAGGACCGACAAGAGCAATGAAACTAAAAGGGTCACGGGTTTGGTATCGTTCCAGCATTTTATCGGTTGCTATGAGCGCACCGGTCGCCGCCGCGCCAGTTATGAGAGTTTTTATCCGCAATTCTCTCTTTTCTTGAGAGATGTCCTGAAAAGCAGCTTCTATACTTGAGTTAAAGTCTTCCTTTATATACTCAAAAGTTCCCTGATCAAGAGCATCTTGATCAACGGGGGCATCAAGCCCCCGTAAAAAGCCACTGGCTATCAAGCAGACAAAAAATGCGTTTTTACTTTTTATCATCGATTTTAGCTAATGAGTTCAAGAACGCTTCAAGAATCGAATCAACAACTATCAGCAGATGTTTATAGTCTTCTTTTGACATGCTCACTTTCTCAAGTTCACTTGCTTTCTTAATCTGATATTTACGCAAGAGCGTTCTGAGCGGATCATCTAATTTCAGAATTTGCTGTGAGACCTCGCGGTTCCATCCTTGGTCTTCAGTGATAATCTCTATCCCCACCTCGACAATGCCATCACATGCGGCTTTGCGTTTTTCTTCCTCATTGTTTTTCAAAAAATCTACGATTTCGTTATGAAATTGTATTTGGTTCGATTTTCTTGCATAATTGCACGCAAATGAGCCGACAATTCCCGTTGCAGCGAGCATGCTTACCGCGTCGGGGGTGGATTGATTGAGCAAGTTTCCACGGGTTTGTGGATATTGTTTCAAAAGTCCCAATCCCACGGCGGCGACAAGAGTTTGTGCTGTCTTGGTAATAGGGTCATTTTTAAAGGTAAATTTTTTCTTTGATTCTTTGATTCTATTAACGCGGTCAAGCTTTTCTTGCACTTGTGCATGAAACTTCAATAATTCAACCACATCATCGCCATTTGGATCCTCAACGGTCATCGAGTCTGCAACTTTATTGCTGGCTTGTGTAACGAAACGTGTCACCGTATTTAAGCATTTTCCAAAAAGCTCGCGGTCTTCATCAGTGACTATCTGTCTATCATAATTACTGCCATAATGGGCAGATTGCAGCTCAAGTCGCGTTTTTTGTCCCTCTTTAAAGCCGGCAACGATATCTTCGGCCCCTTGATCCAATTGAAATGGCCGTAATAATTTTTTGCGCGCATAAAATAATGCGCCGCCAATACTTGCCGTTGCGGCTATCGTCGGGTAGAGCCATGGATGTGCAATAAATTGCTCTGAAACTTTATCAACTTTGTCGGAAAATACCATTTTTAAAGAATCTTCAATTGCAGATGCATATGATTTTAAGACTAAGGATGTTGCGAGCCCTGCGCCTGCAAAGGCTCCCGCACTAAGTGCTATTTCCCTACGTTTATATCGTTGAAACGCTGGTAATTGCTTGACCAGATCGGAAAGATCTTCAGCTTTTTCGCCGTGGATTATTGTCAGGCGATCCTTAATCTGTTGCTTGAGATCTGAAACTTCTGTGTTGCCATCTATTTCCGCCACGTCCATAGCAAAAGCTGGGCTCAAAAAGGCTAAACTACAAAAAAGCAGTGTACGCATGGTATATTCCTTTCATACATTTTTCCAATGGAGTAGAGAACTCCCGTTTCTTGTTGTATAATGGAATAATAGAAGGCAAAAAATCAATATTTCCCCGATTTTTAATAAAAAATTATGCATTCACTCTATCAACAACAGATCATGGATCATTACCATTTTCCCCGACACAAGGGCATCCTTGAGGGTGAAGGTTGCGTCTGCAGTCAGCAGGCCAACCCCTCATGTGGCGACCAGATAACAGTCTATCTCCATGTCAAAGACGATAAAGTGCACGATGCGAAATTTACCGGGACGGGCTGCATCTTAAGCCTTGCCGCCGCAGATATGCTTATCGAACATATCCAGGGCGCATCCATTGAAGACCTGAAAAAGATAACCCCAGATAGTATAAAAAAGATGATCGGCATAGAGGTCGGCCCCACACGTATAAAATGCATCTTATTGCCCCTACAAGCGGTGCAGAAACTGTATGCTTGATACCCTTGCCTGTGTACAATTAATCAAGCGGCATGCGGTAGCTCAACAATCGCTCTACGCGGTTCAGTTACAAGCAGCAAAAATTCTCTGGCAAAGGCTCCTGAGCGACCAGACTTTACAAGAGCGCGTGCAGCAGAAAATGCGTAATGTCTTTATGCTCCCCCTGGACACTCTTTTCCGGGCAACTCAAGAGATACATCGCTATAGCGTATGCGGTATTGACGGCTCGCAGATTTACCCGGATAGGCATGAAGGCTTTTCTGAGTATCTTATAAATATTGGCACGGCCCATTTTACGTATAGTGAATCTTCCCACGCCCAGCTACAAAACAGCCCCTATCTCTTTTCTGGAGTGCATCAAGGTGGCATGGTAACGCCTGAATTGGTAAATAGCCAACGGACAGAGTATGAGCTCATGCGAGCGGCTGAAGTAGCGGTGCAATCGTCAGAAACTTGTATTATGGTCGACGGCGCTTTAATGTTTTGGCACTTACAGACCCCGACTATGCAGGAGCTTTTTTTGCAAAAATACTTAGCGAGCTTAGCTTTGATTCAAAAAGCTCAGGCAGTTTATATGGGCTATATTAGTGCTTCCCATTCACGAGAAATTATTGCGCTCCTGCAAACCGCGTCTGAGATCTTGGGCGATCCCCAGACCTTTGACTATCTTGTTGATACCGATATTATGAACTTTTTTCTCAAGCCGGGGCAGTATACCCAGGTTTTTAAAACAAATTCTTTAATCTCTGCGCTTTATCCTGAGAGCTTGGAACCCTGTTTTTTGTATCTTAATGTGGGTGACGAAATTGCGCGCATTGAACTTCCGGCCTATTGTGCTTTTGATACAATCCTGCGCGAGCGGTGTATTCAAATTGTGCTCGACCAGAATAAAAAGGGTAATGGGTATCCGGTTGCGCTTTCTGAGGCGCATGAGCAGGCGGTGGTTAAGGCGGCTGACCGTGAATTTTTCTATACGCTTCTGCGCATGCAGAACCAGCAGACAAGTACTCTGTCATTAAAGTTATCTAAAAAACGCTCTGCAGCTGTGTAATGGATATCTTGTGTTCCCCAAATAGGCATCCTGAGTTTTTTGCGCCAGCAAAAAGTATCGAAGGAGCCGTATTTCTCACGATATTTTGGAATGCATGTAGCTGCTCAGTGTATGCCCGATCTTCGGGAGCAATTCTGGATAGCGCGTATTCATTTTATCTGCTATTAACCCGAGTGCTAATAGAGTACTCGTAAAACTCACCCATCGCAACCTGCTTATAGTTTTTTTGTTTTGAGTTAATTCTTCGGTTCGTGAACTGAGTAATTGGTCTTTTTTACTCATATCAGAGTTTTGATTTGCAATGAGTTGATCTTTTTGACTATATTGAGAAACAAGTATATCTGTTAAAGTGTTAAATAACTCAGGTTTTTCTTTTAATTCTTTTAAAAGAGCTCTTATGTTCGGCATTGATTTGGAGCTATCTTCCTGACCAAGAAGTGAATGGCACAAAAATAGCGTAACAATTAAAGAAATTTTTTTTATCTGCATGGTGACTTTCCAAAAGTAAAAAATATTTTTTTATTACTATAGAAAGTTGAAGCCTGAAATGCCAAGAGCGTAGATAAAATTAGGGATTTTTATTTGTTTTCAGGAGGGAGTTGCGTCGTAATCCAATTAGCAATAGTGGTGGTGGGGAATTGCCATTCTATTTCTTTGTCTCCGCCCGTCTGTTCCCATAAAACAAGCTTTTTCTTATCAACAAGACGCTCTTTTTGTGTAGCGATATCGATAAAGCTTCGCGGGCATATGACTTGTAAGGGCTGTTTTTTTAACTTTTTAATCTTTTCCAGAAAACTAGCTACATTTTTTTTGGTGTAAGGGTCATCTATAAGGGCGCTGATAAAGATAATGTACTTTTCCGGTGTTTGATCTAGCCTTTTTATCAGAGAGTTTTGAACAGCAGCGGGCAACAGATTGATATAAACTCTTCCGATCTCTTCTTTTAACGTCTTTATCTTAGTATCGGGTTCCGGGGCGAGCAATTTATCTAATGGGTGGGGAATTTGCTCTTGATAAATTGAATGCTCTATTGATTTATTAATCTGAGTAATATTTGCAGGTTTAGGCAGGTAATATTTATAAGTATCAGTAGTCAGAGTAAATATATTGAGCGTATTTATAGATGAGCTAAATAATGACTTTTTCATTATATTTCGGTACCCTTTTTTCCAAAGCGACTCGGAACGGTCAATTTCGTTAATAACATCCATAAAATATATTTTCCATAACTCGTTCTGCCCGAACCATCGATTGAAAATATCTAGTATCGGTAAAAGATCAGCCCATTTCTTGCCCTCATGTTTAAAGATTGTATTGCGCTGATCGGGGGTTAATTCAGGTATATCTGAAGTAAGTAATGGCTTGCACGTGCCATTTTCAAGGGCATTATCACCTATAAGTGTGTCGCAATTAAAAAGTTTAGCGATGTATGACCGGGCACTATCTTCTAGCGCATCTAAAACATCTGCATAAAGAACATTTTCTTTGAATGGGCTCAAGATATTATAAAGATTCATCTGCTCTGTAAGATTCAATTTTGAGATTACTTCTAGTCTGAGTTCATTGGGGAGCTGAGAAATTATTTTGTAGAAGCTTGATAGGTTTTGCAGCGCTTCCTGATCTGCTTGGTCAGCATGCGCAACCGCCAATGTTTCATGGGCCAGGGCGGCGGATTTTGCGAGATCTAGCTTTGTGGCCATATTCATGCCGAATGCGATTTGAGTAATAATGGATGCGCATAACAGCGTAATTGTTTTATTGATGTGAAACATATCGCCCCTTAAGTGCCGTATCCAAAGAGTTTGCGAGTTGAAGCGCCTATTCGTTCCAATCCATTCAGTACAGATTGACCAAGTCCATTGTAATCGAGTGCTTTGAAATCATTTTGTTCTTGCCAAAAGATAGATGGTGCATCATTCGCGAGAGTTTCTTCTTTCGTTGATGCATCAATAAAATTTCTTGGGCAAATGATTTGTTTAGGTTGGCGGCTGAATGTTTTCATTTTTGCAAGGAAGTTAGATATATTTCTCTTTACATAAGGGTCATTTATAAGCGTGTCGATATAAATCGCGTAATTATGATAATCTCCGAACTTTTTGCCATCAGCAAGTAGCTCATTTGCTATTGAATTGGGCAACATCATGATATACACTTTTTTGATTTCATTTTTTAATATATTTATAGCGTCATCAGGAGATTCGGCCAATGCTTGCTCAAAAGGATCCGGGGGCCTTGAAGAACCAAAATCGTACCAAGTATCGACATAAAATGTCTGAGTAGCCTGAGGATGTGCAGGTATAAAATCATGTTTATTTACACCTAATTCAAAAGCATAAAATGTTTCTTTCGCCGATGAGCTGGAATAGTCTTTAACTATAATTCGATACGCATATTTAGTATACCAAAAGGTTACTGTATCAATTGTTTTTATAACATCTAAGAAATAAATTTTCCATAATTCAGATTGATCAGGCTGGGCTTTGAACCAGCGATTAAATATATCAACTGTAGGCAAAATTGCTACCCAATAATAGGGCGTTAGATCTTTGCTTTTAAAGGGCTGGACTGCACGTTGTTCTGTGGATAAATCCGCGATGGTTGAATTAAGTAATGGTGTGCAGGTGCCATTATGCAATGAATTATCACCTTCAATGGTAGAGCAATTGAAGATCTTGGCGACGCGTGATCGTGCGCTATAAGCAAGAGCGTCTAAAATTTCAGAACCTTTGAAATTCTTATATTCATCAATAACGGGTAATAAAGTTGCTTGTTTATATAGTGTGTTTTGTTTCGGGTTTGAAGCTAATTCTGTAGTGACGGCTTCGAGAGCTTGAAGCGCTTCATAAAAATCTAATAATTCAACTGGGTTAAGTTTGTTAACAACGTTTAGCCGATCATCCGGGTCAAGCTTCGAGAATATTTTGCAAAATCTAAGTACCTTTTTGAAATCTTCTGGTTCTTGAGGCTTTTTCCATTGCTTAATTACTTCTTGGGCCTGCTTTTGTTCCTGCTGAGTTTTATACGTTACCGCTAATGTCTTATTAAGCATGACGGGGGATTTGAAGTTATCTGGTTTTGCAGATACATTCAGGCCAAATATGGTTTGCATGGCAAAGGCCACGTACAGGAGAATAATTGATTTATTAACGTTAAACATAAAATTTCCCTTTTTTCTAATTATCTTATTACTAT
>PLTG01000016.1 GCA_003165355.1 Candidatus Babelota bacterium
ATTTTTAGGCTGCTTGGTAGTTACAAAACTTTTTCTTATACTTTCATGCAGCTTGGGGCTGAAAGCTGAACACCAACAGCCTGCATTAGATGAAATTTCATTTGAACAAAATGAAGAGGTTGATGTAGAACTTACTCGAAAATTCCATTGTAAACTTACCGCGCGTGAATTAAATGTATGCGGTAGCGCAACCATAGAAAGCCTTGAAGTTCTTGGCAACCAAACAATAGGTGGCAATTCAACAGTAACTGGCAATGAAGCTATCGCAGGAACATTATATATAGCAGGTAATGAAATTGTCGGCGGAAACGTTTCAGTAGGCGGCACACTCTTTACCACCAGTTTGTTTGTGGGCGGCGTTGATATTACCGGCCTGGTAACTGGCGCTGCAAATACCTGCACCACAAGTGACGGATTTTTTATTAACAAAACGGGCGATATACTCAATTTCAAATGCTTAGTGGCCGGGGCAGGCATTACTCTTACCTCTACCAATAATACCATCTCTATTAGTGCAACGAGCACCGTTGTGGTAGCACCTATAGTAACCACAACAACTATTGGTGGCATATTAGGATACGCAGGCGCTGCTAATACCGCAACAACGGTTATTGCTACTGGGGCAAATGCTGTCTTTAATCTTGTTGAACCTTCATTTAGTATTCTTCCGCGTATCCCTGATGCTGCGTCATTTACTGTCCCTATAGGTGGCACCTATTATTTCCAATATATTGTTCGCGGCACACCAGACGTTTCACTTACTCCACCAGCACCGTTAGTTTTTGAACTTACCTCTAATGGAACATCAATACCCTGCTCACGTTTTGGCAGTGACACTCAAACTACATCTTTACCCGCTTCAGGCGGTGGCGGCACACTCACCGTAAGAGGATTTGTAGTTGCAGCGTTACCTGCTGGTGCAGTTATTCATCTTCACAATGTCAGTGGCACGCCGATACAATTAAATTCTACGGCCAATCAAGGTGGCGTAGCTGGCCCTGTTGCAGACTCTGCAACACTTATCGTTGAACGATTGACATAACCCCTATTTGAATAACAAGGAATTCATAATGATACAAAAAATATTCAATTTTTTTCTTATACTTTTGTGCTTGACGGTAAAAGCTGATCAACCACTTACAAAAAAATCTGATTGCACATTGAAAGCCCAAGATTTAAAGGTGTGCGGTTACGCATTTCTTGAATGCCTTAATGTCAATGGCAATGAAGCTATTGGCGGCATGTTAACAATAGCTGGCAATGAATCTATCGGTGGTGATGTGGCTGTTGCCGGCAATGAGATCGTCGGCGGCAATTTAATAGTAACCGGAACCATTATTGCCACTGATGTATTTGTAAGCGGCATAGACCTAACCGGTGCCGTAACAGATGCAGCTAATACTTGTACAACAGCAGGCGCAATTTTTATAGGCAAAACAGGCAGCACACTTAACTTCAGATGCTTAGGAGCTGGCGCTGGAATTTCTCTCACTTCTGATAGTAATACCATCTCTATAAATGCAACTAGTACCGTTGTGGTAACTCCCGTGATCACCTCAACTATTGGCGGTATATTGGCTTACGCAAGTGCTTGTAATTTTGATGCATTACAAACAGTTACCAGTACAGGGCTTGTTACCTTTAATACTCCAGGAGCGACATCTACCGTTTTACCACCGACAGTTAACGGATCTGCCTTTACCATACCTGCAGGGCATCCTGGCACCTATTATTTTGAATATCATGTACGCGGCACGCCAACAGCACCTATTGAATCTGATGCGCTTTTTCCCCCTGCACCTTTAGTTTTCCAGCTTTTATCCAATAGTGTTGCTATACCATTTTCCCAATTTGCAAGTGACACTCAAACAAATTCATTACCAGATCAAGCATCAGGTGGAACTCTTGCGATAAATGGATTTTTAATAACAACATTAGCTGGTGCGGGAGCAAAAGTTATTACTCTTCAAAACATCACGGGCTTTGATGTGGTACTTGAGCCTACTGCGCAAGTGGGTCCAACAGCTGGAGCATCGGCAGTCAATGCGTCACTGTTTGTTGAACAGATAGCCTAGTAATAATTTAATCGGGGATAGCTGACAAAAAATCAGCTATCCCTTTTTCATAGCCGCTCAATTGCAGGTGGTGTCCACGAGCCATCTAAAACTTTTGATTCTGGCCAATATAAGCGCATGGTAAGATTAAAATCACCCTCAGGAGCCGGGAGCCAATTGCTCTCTTGTTCTTTGCCCCCTCCAGTATAGTACCGCTCTATGTCGTAATAAGGACTTAGATCCTGAAACCCAGCCTACGCCAACCCTTCGACAGGCTCAGGATGAGCGAGGCGGGCAGGCGGGTCTTTAGTGCTGAGTGAGTTTACCCTGAGCCAGACGAAGGGAAGTATCCCAGGCTTCGCACGGGGCTACGCCGGGCACGGCGGGATTACACTTTTATAGTATCAGGTCGTAATCAGGTCGCAATGCTATTCGGTTAAATACCACTATCTAATAGGGGTTGCTTTGAAGGGGTAGTTTTGTAAAATTTATGCGCGAAAAGATGCGCGAAAGAAACTTCCAATACGTCGGCAGGATCGCATTTTATAAAATTAGCTTAGTAATAATTTTTGTAAAATTTATGCGCGATTATTTACAACGTGCCATACGGCAGATCTACCTTCACCTACAAGCTCAATAAGGCCAAATTCTTCAAGTTTTGCTAGTTCAGCTTGCATAGTTCTTGGAGCGATACGAGTAGCCATTGTTTTCATAAGTTTGGTACGGCTTAGTTCACCCTCCGATAATATACGCAATATCTTTTCTTGGCGTTTGGAGAGATGTGGAATCATGCCATCTTTATCTACCGGCTCGTAGGAGCTTATGGTCGTGCGTAAGGGTTCTTTGAGGGGAAAGGTAACTGAAAAATTATCGCCTTGCTCCTCGTAAATCGGTAAAGGATTCGAGGCCTGCTTACACTCCTCAATCATATCGAGTGTTCCTCTGCCCCATTTCTCAACATTTCCGCTTAAGAAGAAAGTGTCGGCTATAAGTGGATTTCTTAATATAGAACGATGCTGTTTTGCGAGGTCTTTCAGACTGATGCCTTTAGGTAATGCTCCAAAATTAGATATCTCAACACGATCAGAGTAGATAGCGATTTGAACTGAGCTGCCACGATGTGAGTAATCGCGATGTATAAGTGCGTTACAAACTGCCTCACGTAGAACCTTATAGGGTATAGTTGGCGTCTCCACACGCTTAGGGGAGTCTTGCGGAATATAGGCTGCTACTGGCAGGCTCCAGTGCAAAAAATCTATAGCCTTATCAAAAAGATCAAATGCGTTGCCACGCACTTCTTTTATGTCGTGCATGCTACCTATTTTTGTGGTTCCTGAAAATCTTCCAAGCTGTAGATACGACTGCCAAAATGCCTTACTTTCATTTTTCGCGAATAAAACTTTCGCTGCATTAGTAAGTTTACCATCAACAATCAACCGTAATTTTTCTAAAATCCAAGGTATAGATTCACGTTTTGCGGCGATTGGAAGCTTTTTATCACCAACCGCTATATCTATTACCTCGCGTATTCTCTTGTGATCAAGATCATCTATCTTCATATCGTTAGTAAGGCTTTCCCATTGGGCTGGGTTATTCAAATTATGAAGGTAGATATACTCGTCCTTGCGCATCACGGTGGTTGTAGATTGTTGTCGCACGTAAGGTCGGGCATCATACGTATACGGGGCATTTTTACCTGAAGAAACATTTAAAACGATTACTTGGTTCTTATCATTAACCTTAATATGCTCTATTTTTATATGCTCACGCGCAGACGGCTCTAACTTTGCGAACTCTACTGCCAATTCCTTAAGTGTTTTATCAGTAACTTCTTGCCCAGTAATTACGCCACGGTCAGTAACCCCAAAAAGTACTTTTCCACCAAGTTCACTATTTAAGAAAGCGCAAACGGTTCGCATGGCACCACTTAAACTGCTGGTACTCTGCTTAAACTCCAAAGTTTCAGATTCACCTTTTTTAACAAGTGCCTTTAACAGGGTAAGATTCATAAAAACTATTACCTAACTTTGAAAAATGCCATTACCCTACAAACTTTACTTCATTTCTCTTTTGTAAAACAAGTGAAGGGCCCCTTCTCTTATTTAAGATTAGTTTTTTACAAAAAAATCATCAGCGCCGAGAGTCGCGATATAGCAATATCCTTTTTGCGTAAGAAAATCTCTCACCCTAGAAGTATTATAATT
>PLTG01000024.1:0-2819 GCA_003165355.1 Candidatus Babelota bacterium
AAAGCATGTAACCGTCGCGCACAGGAATTCAATATTCTCAAGGGCACAGACAGCTTTTCAAGTGAAGATGTCCGTGAAGGATTAGTATGCGTTATTAATCTTAAAGTTTCCGAACCGCAATTTGAAGGCCAGACTAAAGCGAAACTGGGTAATAGCGAAGTAAAAGGTTTAGTTGAATCATGGGTATTTGCATTCCTTGATACCTACTTTGAAGAAAATCCACAAGTCGCCCGTAAAATTTTACAAAAGGCTGAGCTTGCCATGCGTGCACGCGATGCTGCTAAAAAAGCGCGCGAGCTTACTCGTAGAAAAACGGTTCTTGAATCGACCATTTTACCCGGTAAATTAGCAGATTGCTCTACTGAAGATCCTTCCAAGACGGAACTGTTTATCGTTGAAGGGGATTCTGCAGGCGGATCGGCAAAGCAGGCACGTGATAGATTCACCCAGGCGATCTTGCCTATTAGGGGTAAAATTTTAAACGTTGAAAAAGCGCGTTTAGATAAAATTCTTGCAAACGAAGAAATTAAATCGTTAATTGCAGCCATTGGAAGCGGTGTAACTAATGACGAGTTTAACCTCGAAAAGACCCGTTACCATAAAATTATTCTCATGACCGATGCTGACGTCGATGGATCGCATATTCGCACATTGCTTTTAACCTTCTTTTTCAGGTACATGAAGCCACTTGTTGAATCGGGATATCTCTATATCGCTCAACCGCCACTCTTTAAAGCGAAGATCGGCAAAAAAGAGCAGTACTTAAAAGATGAAAAAGCGCTTAAGCAATTTTTAATCGAATGGGCGCGCGAGAACACTAAACTTATTACAGAAAATAGAACCCTTGAGCTCTCTCAATGGCACGCCACCTTAGATTTATTAAAGGTTTTTGAAGAGCACCTTGAAGCTATTTCGTTTAAATTCAAACTCACCTATGAGCAGATTATGATGCTCATGAGTGCCTATAGCGCAGTGCATGGCAAAGGGCTTACTACCCCCGAATTGATTGAACAGATCAAACCGTTTCTGTCTAAATATGAGATCACCTTCCGCCACACTGAAGGGATCCCTGTTGATCAGTTGATTCTTACGCATATGCATAAGCCATGGGAAGTTGCCTCAGATTTCTTTACCAGCATCGAGACTGAAAAGCTTGAAGATGCTCGTCAAAAAATTGAGCTTTTAGGCAAACCGTGGACACTCGGTATTTCTGATAGAGACAAGACAATTTCTGGCAGTTCTATTTTAGAGCTCATCACAGCAATTTCAAAAATCAGCAAGCCGTACATGACTATTCAGCGCTATAAAGGTCTTGGTGAGATGAACCCTGAACAGCTCTGGGAGACATCAATGGACAGTACCCAACGTCAATTACTACAAGTAACTATCAGCGACGCGCTGCAAGCAGATGCGTGGTTTGATACACTCATGGGTGACGATGTTGCAGGACGTAAATCATTTATTGAAGAAAATGGACACTTTGTTAAAAACCTCGATATTTAATCGAATCGAAGAGTTTTGTAGCCAGGAGAAATTAATTTTTCCTGGCCAAACTATTGTTGTCGGGCTCTCTGGCGGGCCCGATTCTGTCTTTTTATTATATTTTTTTCTGCATATACAAAAAAAATATAACCTCACGCTT
The DNA here is from genome assembly GCA_003165355.1 of Candidatus Babelota bacterium. Taxonomy (GTDB): domain Bacteria; phylum Babelota; class Babeliae; order Babelales; family Babelaceae; genus BOG-1370. The sequence continues at coordinate 1,643 of PLTG01000024.1, forward strand.
ATTGCAGCCCATCTTGATCATGGCTGGCGCACAGACTCTCCCCGCGATGCGCAATTTTGTAAACTTTTGTGCGAGCAGCTAGACGTTACCTATGTGCAAAAACATATGCACGATATGCCGGCCATAAAAAATTCAGGATCTCCTGAACAAGATGCTCGTAAAGCACGCCGTATCTTTTTTGAGCATGTAGCACAACAATATCAAGCAGATGCTATTGCTCTCGCGCACCACCAAGATGATCAAGTCGAGACGTTTTTTATACGGCTAATCCGTGGCTCGGGGCTTACGGGGTTAACAAGCATCAAGCCGCAAACTGGTCTCTATATTCGCCCCCTACTATCGGTTACTAAACAAGAGATCTTGCATTATTTACACGAAGAAAATATCCCCTACTGCATTGACAGCACTAATCAGGACACCAACTTTTTGCGCAATAAAATTCGCCATACGCTGATGCCCGTGTATAGCACGCTCGATACACGTGCTATCAATAACCTCACCCGCACCATAGATCAATTGCAGCAAGTTGAAAAATACCTAGAAGCCATTTCCCAAGAACAATATAAAAAACTAATGATTGATGGCTGGCTAGACTTAGACAATTTTCTTACTCTCGACCCGGTTCTGCAGCACCGCATACTACTCATGTGGATTATAGCTGCTGGCGTGCCATTTACCCCTACTGAAAAATTTTTCGCAGAAATAGTGCGCTTTTTCACCCAGCCTGAATCAAAGACACATGCAGTAAGTGATACATGGGCTATTCAAAAAATCAAACGCACCGCAAAAATTATTCCCGCGCACTAAAAAGCCCCCTGAAAGTAGAGGGCTAGATAAGTAAGAATTCGATTAAGTCTTATTATTCTTTATAATTTGTTAAAGAAAACTCAACAAAATGTGATGCATTTCCCTTTTCATGTCCAATTTCTACTGATGCAGCCTTAGAATCTTTTTTACTGATAACAAGTGTTGGAGAAATGATAATTTCCTCATCTTGTTTAACTTCACATTCTAAGACTACCGCATCATCAACACCGGGGGTTGGTTTTACCGTAATGGTAAACCCGTCAATTTCTGTAGCAAATTTCTCATCTTGGCCTTCAAAATGAGCCGTCACCTCTTTTTTAAAGGATACGTCAAAACTCGCCGCATTCAATCCGCTTGCCAATGACAAGAG
>PLTG01000024.1:2833-3081 GCA_003165355.1 Candidatus Babelota bacterium
GATTGAATACCCCTGTCGATCCATCGTTATAGACAATACGCACTCGAAGAGAGCGTTGTTCGTAAGTCAATAATAATTTTGTGCTTTCCCCAGAGAGGCGCCTTGCCCCATTTTCATCCAGATCAACATGTTCGTTGTAGTGCTCACCTTGTATATTGCCGCGAATATCGAAACTCAATCCATATGCTGTATCAATAAGAATTGATAGTAAACATGATAAAAAAAGTTTTTTCACAAGACCCTTTTTT
>PLTG01000086.1 GCA_003165355.1 Candidatus Babelota bacterium
CAGTGCATGCTGAGAGCGCCATCGCTTTAAAAGTTTCTTGACGCGCAAGACTTTCTGCGGCCTTGCTAATATCGCCGCCGTTTTCAGCCAAGGCAAGCGCCCAAAATCCCCCCAATCACCAGTCCTATATAAGGAGCGGGAAGGGATACTACTCCCGAGGTTGAGTAGATGCTTTTCGATACTGTCCACAAAGGCTTTTTTTTAAAAAACATGTTCATGATAGGAGCAATTGCCACAGTATGCGCCTGCTGCATTTGCTCCAATAAAATATCGATAGACTCGCTAGCATTATCCACATTATGCACTGTATTGCTATTCGATGAAGAAAGCAGAGCATTATGCATAAATATAGTTAATGCTAAACCCGCAGACAAAAATATTTTATTAAAATGCATTATATAGAGATAAATTTTATAAAAACTCATCTATAATCCTCAAGATGATAAACATAATCGGGCCTATTAAAATATGTTTCAAAATCTTTAATATTAAGACCTTCAGATATGCACAGCAAAAAACGTGCATAAAATGCGGCATCAACTATTTTAACAGAATCTAATGCCTTGCACTTAATATCATTAGTAGGCTTAATAATAAGCTCTTTTGAAGCACTAAATCTTGAGCCATTAAAATGCAAATGAAGCTCATAATTGTGCCATGTACAAGAAAGAGTCAAATATTTTTTCGCCGCTATATCTTTTTCAAGTAAATCTTCTTGCAAATCATGAATCACAATCGCATCAGACTTCTGCATATTTTTAATCATTGTTTTAAAACAATCACCGTAAGATCTATTATCTGATAACCCATAAGACCATATGGGTTCCCCGAATGTTGCTGCAAGAGTATTCGGTATTGGTTTAGGCGAGTATAAAGGACCTTTATCATCATCTTCTCTATGTTCAATATCTTCTATAATAAGATCTTCGCATAGGTCCAGCAATATGGTAAGGTAGCGCCTTGTATCAAAAACCTTTTCATCACATGACTCTTTAAAAGCATCCTTACATTTGAAGCCTGCATCGGTTTCAAGATAGTTACCAAATCTATAAACTGAAATGCTGAATCCACTTTGTTTACGAAAAAAATAAAATTCGCAACCTGTTTCATCCCAAATGAAGCGCATCGATCGACTTTTGCCTACTTCTATATTGGCGATAAATTCTTCTGGTGAAAGATTTTCTGTATTTTCTGGACGGAAACCGACATATTCAACTTCACCAAGAATAGCGGATACTTTTAAAAAAAATAAACGTATATTGTTAAAAGAAAATTCACTTTTAATAGTAATTGATATATCAGTTTTATTATTGCATCTGTCCATTCGTTTATTTTCCTATATTCTTTCAACGCCTATTTCTTTTTATTTTATTTTTTTAAATTCAAAAAATATTAATCTATAATCTCGATAACGGGCTCACTATTACTGGCAACTTCAAGTAGAATATTCTTAGATGCGATGACATAATGATCTTTTATTCCGTAAAAAATTTCTGAAAGTGTATCTGATTCATCCAAAAGCCATTTTAAATATGAGGAATTACCTACCTTAAAGAATGTCCAATTCATGTAAATATATGATCCTGTTGAGCTTGCCAGGGCCGCCAATACATAATTTTTAATTTTTTCATTGACCATTCTATAGTTATTTATCCCTTTGAACGTAATAAGAATTGTTTTTTTTTCTTTTCCCTCAAATTCAGAAAGGGCTATTTGAAGTTCAGCCTCAGAATTAAACTTAATACTATTTATAATGTACTTATTCGACGAATCTTTTATAGGTTCCCATTTTTTCCAATTTTCTTGCATATCTATCCCTTATATCGCTCTCTATAGTGGGCTCTATTAATTTATAAATTCAACCGATGGCTCGCTCCCCGCCACCACATCTAATATCAGATTGGAGCCAGCAAAGACAAAATGCGTCAATTGCGAGAAATCAATTTCATCACCAGATTTTTCGGAAAGCCATTTTATATACGACGAATTAATTACTTTAAAAAATACTGAGTACTCGAGAGGCAAAGCTATAGGGCGCAATCTGAGACTTTCTTCAGTTCCCCGCTGTGCCCAAACGCCATTTGCGAATACAAACGAAACGCGCTTTCCATACATATCAGACATTTTAATTGCAAGCCCATCGGGCAAAAAATATTCAATATCATATATCACAGGAAAATTACCATAATTTTTTAATTTGCCGGACGGCTCCCATCTCTCACAATACTCTTTCAATGCTTCTCCCTATTGTTCATGATTCAAATATCTTATTTTTATGTGTTGCTTATTGGCAGGATTGTATATTTCTAAAGTTGGAACATTACCCGCTTTGCCATAAGTGCTATCTGGCCTCACATTTACCCTCAGTCCATCTGGTGTACAACCTATTATTGTCTCTTTCCCAGATACTTTTTTAACATCAACTAACCCGAGACTTTCAAAATCTCTGAGTGCATCTGCATAGGTATGTCCATACTTGATTCTTTGCACCAACTTACAGCAGTCATCTTCATGCTCAAACGCATCTTTTACAATATTCTGCATAGCAGGATTTGCTTTCTCACCCCGTAGTAATCCTTTTAATAAAGTGTTTTCGTATGCCACCCGAGTGGCGGGGCTTCCCGGTACAATAATATTTTTTTCGAGCGGAGCAAGCGCCTGGGCCAGTGGCGCTTGTATTACCATCGGCGCCTGAAACTCTGATTGCTGAGACATTACCATTAATCCGCTAGATGAGCCGCCATTCAATGCACTTAAATCAGCAACCCACACACCATCTTTTTCAATAAGTGGAATAACATCTTTAAGCTCAGTTGCACTTCTTTGAGCTATTCGCTCTGCGCCTTTGCCCTTGCCAATAGAAGCGAGCTGCTGAGCGACTTTGCTTTCTGCATTCAGAATTGCAGTTTCAGCACGCGTAACTGCTTTGCCTAA
>PLTG01000023.1 GCA_003165355.1 Candidatus Babelota bacterium
AAAAATTCAAGATCAGTCTCTTTAAATTTTTTATCAAATAAAAAAATAGACATTCAAAAAGCTCGATGCTATGCAGGCTTTTTGCATGTCTATTTGCATAAGAATAATTTATTTTTTATTCAATTTATTTTTTATTTGGTTAATATATTGCTAATTAAAAATAAGATCGGTTACGCTAAGAATGTACAATAATGTATAACCTTTTCATACAAGGAGAGACGTATGGCAAAGAAAAAAGTAGCTGTAAAAAAAGCAGCTCCAAAACGTAAAGTAGCTGCTAAAAAAGCTGCTCCTAAACGTAAAACTGCTGTTAAAAAAGCAGCCCCAAAACGTAAAGTAGCCGCTAAAAAAGCTGCTCCTAAACGTAAAACTGCTGCTAAAAAGGCAGCTCCAAAACGTAAAGTAGCCGCCAAAAAAGCTGCTCCTAAACGTAAAACTGCTGCTAAAAAAGCAGCTCCAAAACGTAAAGTAGCCGCTAAAAAGGCAGCTCCAAAACGTAAAACAACCGTACCTATGAAAGTAATTAAAGCAGTTAAATCGGTTATACCGGGCCTTTAATTATTGGTACGTCAGATAACCGATTTCATTGGTTACTATTATGGGCACATACGACATATCGAGCGTGCCCATTTTTTTTGTGCTTTTTTTCCACAAGGAACAATACTATGAAACGAACCTCCACAAAAAATTTAATCTTTATCATTCTCTTTCTACTTCCCTGCTATCCCAAACTTTTACATGCTGAACTTGTGACCCCATTAACTCTGGCAATTGCTGCAGGCGGCTACGTTGTAGCCAGAGGTGTCGAATGGGCAGGAACTAAACTATTTAGTCCCCCGATGCCATCCCCCTCAACAGTAGCAACTCAGATGAATGTCAACATCACAGCCACGGGAAGCGGAAGCGTACATCTGATAAACCCTACCATTATACCTGTGCCCAAGCCTGCAGAACCGGATAAAAGTACCCATAATTTTTTTGATCAGATAAAAAACATCTCGTTCAAGGGGTATGGCACAGCGACGGTCACCACCGTTGGTGCCGGGTATCTCTATCTTCTCTATTCTATTTCGCGCATGCAAAACTATCTCTCATCGCCGCAGCGAGTGAGTCTCTGGTTTCCAGAATATGAACTTAATAAATTATTATTGCTCGAGCCCCAGGCGATGCATGAGTTATTGATCCAAGAATTTGTAAGCAGCTATCAAGTGATCGACCAAAAAAGCCTCAAGGATGGCATTCTTGCATTTATGCATGATATTGAAACTGAATTGGATTACCTTGCTGCATATCAAAATACAACTAATCGACTCGATAAGGCGTCAGGTTTTACTCATAAATGTGGGAGCGCCTGCGGCTATATCATCCGCACCATTATCCCGGGAAGTGGGACGGCCTTAGATTATGCCCCCTCTGTAGGGTTGCCGAGACTCTTTTTTGTTGATTTTGCGCTTAAAAATTCGGTGCAGGAACGGATATCTCGCCTTCACTATTACAAGAATATATTCTTACAATCAACTATTGTCATTTAATCAATAAAGGACTCATCATGATCTCTTTTATCAAAGCGCCAAAAATTATAGTTATTATAGGCTTCATGCTCTTAAAATCATCATTATCAGCCTGTAGCGGATGCGTAATGGCTGACCCAGCTGCCATGAAAGTTATTGTAGCTGCTATTCAAGGGTGTGAGAAAAAAAATACACCCATTCCCAAAGCTATTCGGCCGCAGAATCTTGTAAACAAAATTATGGATACTGCCAATAAGAACCAGCTGCTTTTAACGGGCTTAGGACTGGCTGCAGCGGCTACCGGCTATATAGGTTATGCAATCTATCTAGACTGTAAAATAAACAGCAGCAGTCGCTTTTGGCATTGGACAGCACACCATATTAAAGATGGCTATATCGATTCACTAGAATTACTGGAAATGATCCACGCCCACTATGCCCATTTGCAGGAGATACACCCTTTGACGGCAGTATTCGCGGCTACTCATGATGTTGAGCAAGAGATACAAGATTGCCTGAAGCTACGCGGCATGATCCAAACGCTTGGAACGTGTAAATTAAGTGGCCTTATCTCTGAAGGGGTGACAAACTTGGATAGAAAGCTTGAAAATCTCTATCTTCTTAAAATTGCCTTGGCAAACTGTACTGCTGAAACACGCAGCCGCTGCAAAAAGAAAGCAGCGCTTATTCTTTAAGTCTTGTACTTAACGCCAACAGCGATAGGCAACCCTTCTATAGGGTGGCATATGCTTATATTTGATGATGTCGGTGTGCACATATTCTGGCCCAGCATCACCAGAAGGCGATTAATGGTCGTCCATTGGCTTTGGGGAAATATTTTCTGTAATGCCCGTTCGGTCTGTTCGGGTGTTTTGGTGTCCACTAACCCGAGCTTATTGGATAACCTTTGAACATGGACATCCACGCAGATTGCAGGCTTATGAAAAGCGAGCGCTAAAACGAGGTTTGCGGTCTTGCGACCCACGCCTTTAATGCGTAATAAATCGGCTTCTGTATCCGGGACTTTGCCGTGAAACTGGTCTATCAGCTGCTGGCTTACTTCTTTTAAGATAGTTGCCTTGCGCCTGAAAAACCCAATTTTATGGATAATTGCTTCAAGCTCTTTTTCTGGGATGGCAAGAATCTCTTGCGGCGTGCGGGCTCTTTTAAAAAGTTCCCGGCTGACGCCGTATGTTACCGTATCACGTGATCTGAGGCTTAAAAGACAGGCTATAAGGATAAGGAATGGGTCTGGCCCATATTCTTTGATGAG
>PLTG01000079.1 GCA_003165355.1 Candidatus Babelota bacterium
CTTGGGCGGCTCAAACAGCTTCAAAAAATCATGAATAGTTCTCAATGGAATAAAGATGAATTAAAAATTAAAAAGGCTCTTGAAAAAATAGTAAACGACGAAGTTATCCTTATTGATGCAGCTATAGGCATGAATTTACCTGAATGGTGTGGGACGGTCCCTTCAGAATATTTAACGGGTGATAATATTGCTTTTTTATGTACACACAGAACCTTTAAAGTAAATGGCTATTCATCTTTCTTTGTTCCATTTGATCCAAAAAAAGTAAAAACTGGTGATTCAGTGTTCGTCGTGACCAACTACTTAGACCTTTTCTTTGATGTCTATCATAAAGAAATAACTGAACCTTACATCCTTGTAACAAATAACTCAGACTTTCCTGTACCAGCACAATTTAGCCGTTTTTTAGACGATGAAAAAATTATTGCCTGGTTCTGCATTAACCCAGACGACACAAAGCACTCGAAGCTCCATCCTGTCCCTCTTGGGATACGTAATCATGGTTATGGCCGTGAGCCGATAAATTATATGGATTCGATAATAACGAATAACAAATCATCATCTAAAAAGATCCTTCTTTATATAAATTTTACTCTTAATCATCAAGAACGCCACGATGCCTTGAAAGCATTTAAAAATAAATCTTGGTGCACCATTATATCCACCAAAAAAGATCAGACAGAATATTATAAAGATGTAGCTAAATCAAAGTTTGTATTAAGCCCGCGGGGCGATGGGCTAGATTGCTGGAGAACTTGGGAGACCCTATTATTGGGAGGCATTCCGGTGGTTAAAAGTTCTGGACTTGATCCTGTATATGCTGAATTCCCGATAGTTGTAGTTAATGATTGGTCAGAAGTTACAGAAGAATTTCTTGAAAAAAAATATGATGAACTTTCTAAAAAAAGCTTTGATTATAATAAATTATTCGCACCATACTGGGGCCATCGTATTAATTCTTTTCAGAATAATAATTAATACCCCCCTCTTAACCATTTCGGAGAAATATCTTATGTTTAATTTTCTATCAAAATCAAAAAAACTATTATTTATTTATGTTTTCATTAGCATTGCCGGTACTTTTAATACATGTTCAGCAAAAAAAACTAAAATCGCTTTTTTCATTAACTTTCTTACCGTTAGGGGCGTCGAGGTCTCTATTTATGATTACGCAGATTGTAATGAAACGATTCTCGGCAATGAATCTATAATTATTAATAATATGGAAATTTTTAGTGATCCAAAAAGTGGTTTCCATAATGATTTTACCAATTCTGCTCGGGAAAAATTTGTTAAACGGTTCAAAAGTCGCTTTTTTGATTGCGCCTCTATGCAGGAAGTTGAGGAGATCTTAAGAAAAGAACAAGTTGATATTTTATATGTACAAAAATATGGATTCAAAGATGATACGATTTCTCAGGTCTGCAAAAATGCTGTCCACGCAGTCTTTGTGGCCCAACCACATGGTGATGCATATGCTTGCATTTCCTCTTGGCTGAGCAATAAGAACCTTTCAGTCAAAACACCTTTTGTACCCTATATGGTGCGACTACATGACACGACTGAAACTTTACATCAAGAATTAAATATCCCCTATGGATCAGTGGTATTTGGACGGCATGGCGGATCAGGAACATTTAGTATTAATTATGCCAAAGAAGCAGTAATTGAAACGGCGAAAAAGCATAAAGATTGGTATTTTGTCTTTCTGAATACTAATAAATTTTGCGATTTATCCAATGTTATCTTCTTGCCTTTAACCGCAGATATGGAATATAAAACAAAATTTATCAATACCTGTGATATTATGCTTCATGCGCGAGAAGAAGGTGAAACATTTGGACTTGCCTGCGCTGAATTTTCTATAAAAAATAAACCCGTAATAACATGTGTATGTGGCGATCTGTGCCATATAGAAATATTAGGTGACAAAGGACTTTACTATAAAAACAAACAAGAATTATTAAATATTCTTAACTCTTGTGGCAAAAATATTACAACAATACGCACTAAAAATTGGGACTGCTATTCTCAAAAATTTAATCCTCATGCAGTCATGCAAAAATTCAATGAAATTTTTATACAACCGTTAATACATTAAAAGGAGAAGATGCCATATGAAAATCTTTAAATTCAGTAGTCTTGTATTATTATATTCATATCAAATACATGCCTATGATATACAAGTTTTACAATCTTTAACAAATCTACCCTTAAATACTGTAATAAATTGGATGAATGAATTTCAGACAATTGAAAACTGGAATGAAGCGTCTGCAACATATTATAAAACTTTTCCCAACATAATTAATCAATATGGATTTAAAAAAGGATGTGAAATTGGTGTCTCGACCGGAGGAAATTCTTATGCAATTTTAAAAAATACTATGATAGAAAAACTATATAGTATAGACCCTTATTCACCAATCGATTGGCCGAACTTACATTCAAAAGAAGTTCTCGATCTTTATTTTTTAAGAATAAAAATGAGATTAAATCAATTTGATAATCGCTGTGAAATGTTACGTATGTTTTCAGTAGATGCAGCAAAACTATTTGCAGATGATGAATTAGATTTTGTCTTTATAGATGGCGATCATGCATATAAATCCGTTATGGAAGACATCACATCATGGTATCCAAAAGTAAGATCGGGTGGAATTATTGGTGGAGATGACTATTGGGATAAAGGACTTTCCCGTGACAATACAGGCCCAGGGGTTATTAGAGCGGTAAATGATTTCTTCAACCCATTAGGATTGCAAATTCATCAGGATAAGGATGAACCAAGAATCTGGTGGGTGCAAAAAAAATAAATTATATTCCTCTTTAAATATTTCTTCACTAAAAGAGCCCAAATTTATATAGTGTAAATTTGGGCTCTTTTACTATTGAGACTTCACCGCATCACTCAGAAAATCAAGCAATACCTGAATTCTATTGATATAAGTATGCTTAGTTTTTACAAAATCCATAAGATCTAACAATTCTTGCAATTCTAGCTCTTTTATTTTTTCTTGAGCTTCATAAAAAAGTTTTTTAGGATCTGGGTTATAGATAATTTTTCTTTCAAACAAATTATAGACTGTCTCTGAATTGGTAATACCAAACTGTCCATTACTTATAGTTTTTGAATATTCTGCATGGTATATACCCTTGCTCTGACTGCCACTTGCCTACAATGGTAGGAGCTAATAAGAGTTATAGGTCAAATTTCTGTTTTCTTTAGGCGAAACATTCGTTAAATTTTGAAACTTAATCCCTGCTTTTTCACATTCATTCTTAAATGGATTAATTTGTTCCCTATTGCCATGAAAACCATCCCAAATAGTCCCGATCCAATAAACGACACGTTTTTTGGGCTGTCCCCAGTCCCGCACTACTTTTTCTTTCATCTTATCGATTTGATGCGGCAAAAGATCTGTCGCCCACGGCATATAGATAACTTTTCCAGACATTGATTGATATATACACTCATCTATTTTTTGTATATCTTCATGCTGATTTTTGCATCTGTTGGTATAAACCTGAAATGTTATAGCATGACCTGAATCATAGAGGGCTTTATATTTTTCTTTTTCAGTATTATGCAACATATAATAACTGGATGGGACGAGAGGCATTTTACGATTTACGGTATCACCCATGGTAAAAAAAAGACAATTTTCAAAATTTATGCCCTGAGTATTATCTTTATCATCGAGCCAATAAACCTCATACCCCAAATGCGTAAAAGCCTTATCGAATGCGTCCCATATATATCCAAATGTATCTGTATGCAGCTTATGCCCCCAAAGGATCACTTTATTAAAATTAAGCTCTTGACGCGCATGCGATGACGATGCTATTAAAGTGATAAAAAAAACTAAACTATATTTAAAAAAAGATTTCATACTCAATTTCCTTCGATTATTTTTCTTTTACAAATGCATCCGCAGACAACCAGCTGCCTGCCCACAAGTGATTAGCGAGTGCCTCTGGGCGCATCCATTTGTCTTTGTCTTTTTGTTTTTCATGATATCCCATTGGGTATAAAAATGACGCTGGCAATGCGATAACCTTATCAGTACATTTTGGCGCCATATGATAAAATATAACAGTGAAGAAGAATGGCCCTGTTCTTAAAACCACTGGCTCTATGGTTTTCTGCTTTTCATGTATCATTTCAATTGCTTTGCCTAAAAGCGGATGGCCAGGACGCGCGCCAAAAAGGCCAAGGCCAATCTGAACGTGTCCTGTATCAAGAGGCTGGACGCCCAAATAGAAATCGTACGCTTTATGAATATCATCTAATGGCTTGTAGCATTCATAATCGGGCACATCGATATATACGCCACCGATACGATAAATAATCTCATATTTTGCTATATCTGAGCGTTCGCCATAGTTAACAGCGTAATCGTACATGGCTCTATTAGTAAGTCCAAATTCATCGATCTCTTTTTCAGTCCAGAGCATATATTGCCAATCTGGGTGGTTTTTTAACCAGGTGTCACGCAGTGCGACATATTTTTCTGGAAAGGGTGAGCCAAGCCAAATGTGGTGCAAAATTTTTGGAATTTTATAGGGGGCATCGGCAGGAACTTCTGTCACGTAGTTCTTTTCGTATAAATCTTTAAATGTTTGATACGCTTGGGCATAATCTGGATTATTAAGAACATCGGGGTATTCCGAAAGACGCATAGAGGTGTCAAAATCGACCATTGTTTTTTTGCGTTGTATAACATAAGCGCCGGTAAATAAAACGAGTACTGCGCTTGCCAGAACTATATATGATCTATTCATAGAGTTTCCCTATTCTTGATTTGTACCATTCGATTGTTTTTATAAGTCCGTCTTGTAAATTTGTTTGTGCACGCCAGCCGAGGGCATTCAGGCGCGATACTTCTAAACGTTTGCGCGGAGTACCATCCGGATATGATCTATCAAAGACGATTTCTCCGTCAAAGCCGGTAATTTGTGCAATGAGATAGATCAATTCTTTTATTTGCATATCGTGTCCTGTCCCGATATTTATCCAGTCCCTCGATACTAATTCCTGACGGAATTCACTCGGGATGCCTATGGAGGGGGTTGCATATGAGGCGTTAAAGTTTTCCATTAAAAATATAAGCGCATCGGCGCAGTCATCAACATATAAAAATTCACGATATGGTTCGCCAGAACCCCAGACGGTTACTTCACGTCCATTGTTTTTTATTGCATCACAAAATTTTGTGATAAGTGCGGGAATAACATGTGCTTGCAGAGCGTCAAAAGTATC
>PLTG01000015.1 GCA_003165355.1 Candidatus Babelota bacterium
AAAAAGAATACCGAAGCTGGCAAAAAAGCAGGCTTTAAAACGATTCATTTCAGTTCCGCCAAAAAACTCAAAGCCCAACTAAAGCCGTTGCTTCCAGTAACTGCTTAAGATTTTTCGCAGGAATTTTAGTATTATCGCCGCGAATAAGATACGCAGGGTCCAATTTTATTGGATTTTTGATATATTGAAATTACAAATTATTTTATGCCTAAGCTTTACGCACCTCAATAAATGAAAATATTACTATGAATCAAATTGTATCACTTGGAAGTATTGCTATCGCATTACTCACTCTCGCCGGCTGTCGATCTGACGAAATTCACGTAAGCAGTGATCATTCGTTCCCATTTCGTTCCAGCAATTCCCTTTCAGGATCAGTATCTCTTGCCAATAAGCAAATGGATAATCTCCAGGCCTGCGGAACTATAAGAATAGACAATGTCTCTGTCGCGGGAGATGTTAAAATCAATGGAACACTATCTGGCGATAGGCTTAAAGTCAGCGGTGTATTGGCAATTAATGGCACCTGCATTATGAGTAATATGCATATAAATGGCACTACAAACATTAATGGCTTTCTAAACGCTAACAATAGCAATTTCTCCAAAATAGAAATGAGTACAAAAAAACTTGTATTAGTTAATAGCGCAGCCGATTCAATTCTTATAAGAAAGCCTGGTTTAACAGAAACTCAACAACAAATAATTGATCTTGATAATACCACGATAAAGGGCGATATATGTTTTGAAAATGGCGACGGCAAAATTATCGTACGAAATAGTTCAAAAATTTATGGCTCTATTACAGGTGGTACTTTAGAAACTACATAATTGCAACAAAGAAATTACTTAAGCCTCTCTAAACTCTATATTTTTCACCCATCCATTATTTACTCTCATAAAAATACAACGTCTGAGGGCAATTGCAAAATTGCCTATACGGTTGCATCTTGAGGATATAAAATAAATTTTATTATAAAGGACCAGTATGAAACATTATCAAAGCAACCAGTTTTTGAAACAATATCCGCTTAGTTCAAAGAAAATTATTAAAAAAATGGTAGAGAAAATTTGGGCGATATTTCTCATAGCATTGGGTATGATGAGTTGGGTGCTCGTAGAATATCACAAGAAGAACGCGCACAATGCCTACCAGGCGGGAATGCATTATGCCTTTCTTGGTCTTTTATTTCTGCTACCCGTGCTTCTTGTTTGTTACTACTTTTATGAGCGTTGGTATATTGCGACCTATTTTTATAACGTTAGCGACAATCTTTTGATTATCCGTAAAGGCCCAATTGCACCACAAGAAATAACCATACCCTTTAACCGCATTCAGGATATCTATCTTGATCAGGATATCTTTGATCGTCTAATCGGGTTATATGATGTTCATATTTCAACAGCAACGGCGACCTCAGGGATACGTGCACATATTGACGGCGTTGATAAAGATGTTGCAGAAAAATTGCGCGAATTACTTTTAGAAAAAATAGAAAACAGTCAAAGCAAAAAGTGACGCAGTTCTGAACAAAGTGACGAAATACGATGGGCGGGGATGGCTCGCCCAGCTACTTCGACTGCGCTCAGTATAAACTCCGCTTGGCGTAGTATGGTGCGCCCGACTGGAATCGAACCAGTGGCCTACAGTTTAGGAAACTATCGCTCTATCCTACTGAGCTACGGGCGCCTTAATCGCTCTTTAAATAATAACATGCTTAGCTGCATACGTCAGCAAGATTTTTCTTGATAAAATAGGCTAAGAACTCTTTATTCCCAGAGCCGCCAAGAATGGGCGATTCTGTGACACTTATTAATTCAAAACCTGCATTTTTGATCGCTTTGGTAACGGTCGCGACTGCCTCTTGCTGGATATCAGCGTCTTTGATAACCCCCTGATATCTTTGCGCTATCTGCAACCCGACCTCGAACTGCGGCTTGATAAGCGTGATAAGCGTGCCGCCCGGTTTTAAAAGATGAGCAGCCTCAGTAATTATTTTTGTTAACGAGATAAATGAAAGATCCAAGGTCATGCAATCTATAATGTCAGCAAGTACTGGCACCGCCCTGATATCAGTATTTTCCATAACGATTACCCGAGGGTCGCAAGCGATCTTTGGGTGTATCTGCGCCGTACCCACATCGATGCCGTACACTTTGCGCGCACCATGTTGTAATAGACAATCGGTAAAACCACCCGTAGACAGGCCTGCATCTAAACATACGAGATCTTTTACTGAGACATTAAATGCTTGCAATGCGTGTTCAAGCTTAAAGCCCGCACGTGAGACATATTTTAAAGCAGAGAAATCCACTTGAATAGCACTATCTTCAGGGATTAGTAAACTTGCTTGCGTGATTACCTGACCATCTACCGTTACTGCACCGTGTGCAATCAGTTCTTGCATTTTGGAGCGCGATACAGAAGGGTACCGCGCTTGCAAAATTTTATCTAAACGTTTTTTAACCACGAGCTTTTCTATCGTCAAGCATAAGTTGCTGAGTAAACGGAGTTATAGAATAGAAGAGCATACGTGAAAGTTTGTCTTCATCATCAAGCATCTTTTTAAACGGCAATACCACGAATCTATTTTCTGAGGTTTTAATAGTTACGTGATCGGTGCCCACACTTTTTTTCAGAGCCGTACGCACATCATCAAGAGTTTTAATAGTTACCCCATTAATTTCAGAAATAATTTGACCACGCATTAATACAAACGAGCGCAGAGCGACAGAATCTGGCAACACATGCGCGAGCACCACCGCTGGCTCAAACTGGTTTTTAAAATCACCGTACTTAGCCAAGTGGGGGGCAGATTGAATCAGGTGCGGAATATGATCCAACGCTAAATCCATAAAGACCATGCCGCCTAACAGTTCATAATCGATTTTTTCATAGGGCGGGAATTTCTGACGCACTGCCGGTAAATCGCATTGATTAAAGACAAATGAGACATTCACCGGTTTGCCCTGACGATAGACCGTAACATGAATTTTATCACCCAGCATCAGACGTGAAATATAATCAACAATCGACACTTTGTCTTCACACCATGGCACATTCATCTCTCCAAATATATCCAAAGAGTGACCATCGATGGTGTAAATCATATCGCCTGCCTTAACGCCCGCCTTCTCTAGGGGACTATTTTTATAGGTTTCTATAACGTATAAACCACCAGGTAAGGGATTATTAAGAAACTTAGTCAAACTTTCGCTTGCCGGATTAAAATGAACCCCTAAAAATGGCTTACGCAAAAAGGTGATATCAGAATTTTCTTCGCAATTGACCTGATCTGCATGGAGCAAGAACTGTGTAACCTCGTTGCTTGGAATAATATAGTTAACGTTCTGCGCGGCAGCGGCAGCAAAGCCTGCGGTATTTACGCCCACAACCCGAGCATCCTGGTTCAACGACGGGCCCCCTGAGTTGCCTGGGTTAATCGGCGCGCTAATTTGGATCATATAATGGCCATCCATATGCTCACGTCCGCTAACCACACCGGTGGTACTCTTAAGCGATTGCTGGCCCAATGGGTAGCCCAAAGTCATAATTTCATCCGATCTACGAACGGCATCAGAATCACCAAAACGGAGATAAGGAACTTGGCCTAAGGTCTCTTTAACTTTTTCAAGCGCTTCCGGAGTCAAACGCACTAACGCAAGGTCACGGTCGGGGTTCAAGGCAAGTACATTGGCGGCAAGACGCTGCTTACCCAAGCTCGGTATCTGAACTTCAACAGCAACCGAACCGTTAATAACATGAAAATTGGTAATAAATGACCCCTTTTCATCAATAAAGAAACCACTCCCGGTTGAAAGGCCCTGTTGAGGAGTTTTATAAGGCTCGAGCCAGTTATAGTCAATTTTTTGTACCCATACTTGCACCACGGTATCTTTTACCCGCGGCTGAATATCTGACCAGCGTCGACTTACATCACCAGATAGACCACCGGTAGATTCCGTACCTTCCGGACGTTGCATGTGGGATTTAAGTTTTTCAAAAAGCTCTGAATAATATTGGCGATCGTTATAACTTTGATAAACAAAATAACCGGTGATTCCGAGTAATATGAGAATAAGTATGATCAATATTTTTTTCATTTTAGTCCTTTTTATGTGTAGATATGATACCGTTGAGTGTACTGCAAAAATAAAATATGATAAACTGCTCTTTA
>PLTG01000073.1 GCA_003165355.1 Candidatus Babelota bacterium
AAAGTAGATTTCACTGTTCCGACTTTTTGCAAGTAGTTAATCCAGTCTGACTTATGGCCCTTTTCCATGGTTCTAAATGCTATAAGCTGTTGTGCCGCACCCATCTGTTTAGCAACAAGCGCGTTACCAAAAGATGCTATTAACAATAAAACTACTATACTCTTTTTCATATTAGATTCTCCTGATTTTAAACTATTAATTGAGATTATTTACACAATACCTTCTATTATCATCATAAACTATGCAAAAGGCCAAAATCAAGAGTTTTTCTTGAAATTTAGACTATTTGAATTTTTATTGACTTGGGCCGCACCAGATCATTATTATTAAGAATATACATTATTATTAAGAATATAATTGAAGGAGATTTCTCATGGCTCAAGGAATAATTCTAAAAATAATCTATTACAATAGCATGGCAGCCATAGCTTTCGGGCTATTATTAAATGGCCATTTATGCGCTATGGCTCCATCAAAAGCCTCAACTTTGGGGCAGCGTATAAGCAAGATGCGTATAAACCCCCAGGCAGCAAAACAATGCGCCAAGAAGATATGGTACGGCTCTGAAGCCGAGCAAGCATCATCAGCAACCAAGGCAGGACCTATTGCATCCAAAGCGAAACCATCAGCGGCTTCTAAAATGGCTGCACAGTATACTAAATTTCAGCGATCTCCTCAGATCCAAAATCTTAAGGAACAGGGACAACAATCTTGGAAATTTGCAAAAAAAAATCCGCTGAATGTTCTCGTGCCGGCTGTCACGCTGGCAGCTATTTTAGGTATGGAAAATATAGCTGATTTTATAAATGAGGCTGAAGAAATTATCGCAGCAGCAAAAAAATCATTTAATATGAATAGTTTTGATGAGAACCTCATTTCTGAAAAATTTACCAATGCAATCGCACGCATTTACAATGTATATGAAGAAGATTTAAATAATATTCCTGCAGGATACGATAGCCAAGGGTCTGCAATTATTATCAAAAGTGATGAACACCCAGATTTTTATTTTGTACTAACTGCGGCCCATTGTTTAAGACCGTTTGGATATCATTTTGTACATCTTCAACATACGGGTAGAGATGCGCATATAGAAATAACACCACTTATCATAGACAGAGAAAATGATATAGCAGTCCTTTGGATTCTGCCTAAGGATATACGCGATTTTGAAAAGGGAACAGAGACACGTGTACCATTTGTCCCGCTCAGTCAACTAACAGAAGTTAAACCCCATAAAGAAGAGATACTCATGTTGAAGGGATTTCCCTCTCTAGGAAAAAAATTACCTGAAAAGCTGAAGAAACGGGAGATCTATTCTACTAAAATAGTCCACGAAGGACCATCAAAAATGTCGATACCGAATCAAATAAGGCGACTTGAGGAGCGTACGCTAGAAAGACTATATCCAGAAAATACATTTAAACCATATCTCAAGCTCGCTATCCCCGAGACACCTTATAACCTGGATGCTGAATCACGCATGTCTTGGCAAGAAAAACAGGATTTGGCAGGCGCATCGGGTTCCCCTGTGATAGCACTGCGAGATAAGCAGCCGGTTGTCATGGGAGTTTTTACAGCGCAGGGTGCGCAAGATCCAAATCGCTTAAAAGCGAGCGGAGTGGGTTATTTGCCCCGGTATCTCCAAGAAGCAGAAAAAAGTGCGCAAGAAATTATAACTGGAAAAGCAGCTCAGGAAAAAGCCCGCCAAGATGAAGAAAAAGCACGTCAAGAATTATTAAAGAAAAAAGAATGGAGTTGGCCAAATATTGCCAGATGGCTTGGCTTATCATCTTAAAGGGAAAAATCATGACTATAAAAACACTTAATAGGCACAAAATTACCCTTACGCATGAAGAAAAGCTCTATTTCCCCAAGTCACACATCACCAAAGGCGATCTTATTGAATATTATCAGGAGATAGCCCCCTATTTGATACCTTACAGTAAAGACCGGGCGCTGACGATGGACCGCTTCCCTGAAGGGATCACTGGCGAGTCTTTCTTTCAAAAAAATGCTTCAGACTATTTCCCTTCCTGGATTAAGCTGCAAAAAGTACCTTCCAAAACAGGAAGTCATGAAACCACAAATTATGTGGTAGCCCAAGATGCCGCCACGTTGGTGTATATTGCCAACCAGGGATGTATCACCCCACATGTATGGCTCAGCAAGATTGACCATTTAAACTACCCCGATACGCTCATTTTTGATCTTGACCCTGCCGGTGAACAGGTGAAAAATTTTAAGCCGATCGGGGATGCGGCGCTTATGATTAAAGAATTGCTTGAAGAGAGTGGCCTTTCTGCATGGGTGATGACTACCGGTTCGCGGGGTCTGCACGTTCGCGTGCCGATAAAGCCAAAGCATACCTTTGACGAAGTACGCGCATTTGCAAAAACTATTGCAGAAAAAGTGATTTCGCAGAACTCAAAAGAATACACTCTTGAATCTCGTAAAGAAAAGCGGGGCAAAAAGCTTCTTATTGATATCATGCGTAATGGTTTTGGCGCTACGGCGGTGATCCCTTACGCAGTTCGTGCGCGCGAGAATGCCCCTGTAGCTACCCCATTAGAGTGGAAAGAGCTTGACGATAGCAGTCTACGTTCTGATAGTTACACGCTAAAGACTATCTTCGATCGATTAGAGAAAAAGGGAGACGTCTGGAAAGGGATACAGCGTCAAGCACGGACATTAAAGATCTGATTTTAAAACTTTCACATAAACGCTACGCGCATCTGGATTAGCGCCGGGAAGTGCCGATGCTATATCAATTATTTTAAAATCTTTGCCTTCATATTCAGCAAGCTTGTTTTGATTTTGTTGCGCAAAACCAATAAGATCNNAGAGGAAATACCGAATTTACTTCTAGGCCATTAGGCTGTGTATACATTTCCCAATCGATTCCAGAAATTGATGTCCCTATGATCCTATTGCCTTTTTTTATTCTACGTTTAGCATATGCCTGGCAAACCTGTTGAGCAACCTCTGACATCGACATGTTTTTGGGGACAAATGAAGAAAATTTTTGATCATTGCGGCGACCACTAAAATCGAATAATCCGCCATAGACTGACGTTTGAGGATTTTTCAATAATACTTGCACGGGCAAACTATCATTTTCTTTATGGTACCCGCCTGATCTTTCTGGATTTTCAAAGTGCTTGAACGAGAAGAGCGGCAAATCCAAAAAGCTCGTATCAAAAGATTTTTTTGTAGCAACATCAAAAAATGCATTGATAATCGGCTTACGAACTAAATTATCATAGCTTTCACTATCGCGACCATCTTGGCCGGGACCAAAAGCATTTTGTTTAAAGTCTATGTAATAATCTTTTAACTGCTCGGATGAGGCGTTATCCAGCCTATCCTCAATTTTGTCTAAAACATTATCTCTCACTCGCTTAGTGATATCTCCGATGCTTTCTTTGATAAGATCGGCAAATGATATTTTGTTTTTCGGTTTTTTGGCCGGACTTTCCTCATCAAATTCATTGCGGGAGCGTTTAGGAGAGAAGGAAGGAGATGACGAAGACAAGGCGGCGAGGCTTTTTCTGAGCGGACTAGCAAATGCTGAAGCTGAATTTGTTCGAAACGCTTCAGGGCTATTGAGGGCACTCGGCGCAGCGCTTGAAGCTGCCGATGAAACCTCTGATGAACTATCGGACGCGGTGCGCCAAAAAGACGATGTTTGTTTTGGGGGGGTGGTTGGAGGTGTCTCATTGGCAAAAGTTAAAAAACCTGCCAATACAAGCGCATAAACGCCATTTTTTCTTAAAAATATCATAATCAGTATCCTATTTTTTATTACGAATCTAATTACAATATAACAAAATTAACTAAATATTGCTATTGCCAAGTGGAAATATGATGAGGGATGACTGGATGGCCTGCCATCCGAAGCTTGCCAAGCCGACAGGCATGGATAAGCGAAGGATGGTGGCGGCGCAGGGACTCGAACCCCGGACCTACGGGTTATGATTCCGTCGCTCTAACCAGCTGAGCTACGCCGCCTAATACTTTTCAGCGAAAACTGTTATCCAGTATACTATATCCAAAGTTTTTGTATACCAAGAGTTGAGGTATAAAATTCAAAGATTGCACGGAGCAGTAAAAGTCCTGTCAATAGTGTCGCTATAATACCGATAATCATGGTAACAGCAAAGCCTTGTATAGGACCAGCACCAAGATAATAGAGTACGATAGCAACTAAGAAATGGGTAATATTGGCATCAAGAATAACCACGAGTGCGCCATTAAACCCCTCATCGACTGCCTTTTTAAGTGATCCACCGGCAGCTAAAACTTCTTTAATACGCTCATAAATCAAGATAGATGCATCGATAGCCATGCCAATGCTCAATACGATACCTGCAATACCAGGAAGTGTAAGGGCTGCCTGGAACCAAGATAATGCAAAAAGAATCAAGAGCAAGTTATACAGTAATACGATAAAGGCGAATAACCCTGCAACCTTGTAGAACAAGATGCTGAAAAGAAAGAGTAACCCAAGACCAATAAGGCATGAAATAAGCCCTTGATGTACAGCTGCTTCACCCAATGAAGGCCCGATGTGACGCTCTTCAATAACTTCAACCGGGGCAGTGAATGCACCAGAGCGCAACATAAGCGCAATATCTTTCGCTTCTTGCATATCAAAGTCGCCGCTTATTTGACCAGATCCATTTATGGCTTCGTTTACACGCGGCGCAGTAATGACTTCATTATCAAGGATAAGCGCAATCGATTTACCAATATTCTTTTTGGTAAGTTGGTAAAATTTATCAGCGCCTTCAGCCTTAAATTCAAACGCAATCACCGGAGCCATAGCAAGACTTTTTGAATCGCTCAACTTCGCCTGAGCCGTTTTTAACAATTTGCCCGTAAGATCGGTAAATTTAGGGACAATATAATAGATAGTTGCTGGTTGTCTGCCGTGACCACGGTCACGGGTCTCTTTCACAATAATTTTATTATCTGGCAGTTTACCATTATATTTTTTGAGTAATTCTTCTTCAGAATCGCCCGACGCTTCAACGAGTTTAACTTCTAACAATGCAGATTTGCCGATCATAGCCTTAGCTTGTTCTGGGTTGTGCACATTAGGAAGCTCGATCAGAATATTTTTGTCGCCATGCGCTGCGATAGTGACTTCGCCAACGCCTGATTTATCTAAACGAGAGCGCAACACTTCTATATTGTCGTGCACTGCGTTTTTAATAATCTCATGAGTTTCGCGTTCGGTTAATGGTTTTCCTGATGGACCGCGCAATGAACGCTCATGCTCTAAAAGCAAATCTGTTTTAACTTCGAGGGTTATATAGGTTCCACCCACGAGATCGATGCCAAAATTCAAATTTTGACGCAAGTTCATAAGAAAATATGCGCCGAGAAGCGTTATGATAAACCAAACACTTAATTGAGAAAATACGATACGTTTTAAAGAAATTGTCATACTCAGAACCTTTTTTTATAAAATAATCTCAGTAAGGGGAGAGCCTAGATGGCGCCAGCCAGGCATTCGCTATGCGAATGACTGGTGCGGAAGAGAGGACTCGAACCTCCACGGGATTTCTCCCACAGCCACCTCAAGGCTGCGTGTATGCCATTTCACCACTTCCGCATTTCATTATGCATTTAATGTACCAGATAACAAAAAAGTAGCAACTTTTTATTAAGCGAAAAAGCCCCAAAACCAGCTTATTATCGCAGAAAAAAAATTTTTAACTTTTGTAACAAAAGCGCCAAAAAAGCCAAATGAACTCGACTTTTTCTCTTCAGCAGGCTTTGATTCAACGGGAATCTCTTTCGTTTTTAAAAGATCGACACCGCGCTCTTTAAGCGTTGCCAGCTGTTGTTGCATTAAAGCCAATGACTGAGTTATATTATCTGACAGCTCGTCAAAATAGTGCGAAAAATCGCCTTTAAGATATTCAGAGATGCCATTGATATTTTCTCGGGCCGCAACGATCTCGGCATATAACTGTTCAGCGACCAGGTCGCTCAAAACTTGTGAGATTTTTTCATAGTTTTCGAAAGCCTTTTGCTCAAAAGTATGGCTCGCTGTGATCTGTTCCATAAGTACGCTCATGGCTTTATCAGCAGCTTTGTATAATTCGGTGATGTTATCAAAGTCTTTTTTGAGCTGCAATAATAATGTCTTGGTCTCTTGAGACTGAGTGATCTTGATTCGCTCTTCTTGAGTCATCTGGCCTTGGGGTTTTTGTGTTGCCTCAAGTTTTTCAATTTCATCAAAAAGTGATTGATACAAAGTCGAAACTGCTACGCCCAGCACTTGAGAAAACTCTTCTAACTTGCTCGTTAGAATATTTTTTTTAGTGATGAATTCTTCTTCATATTGAGCGACGGCCATTTCTTTTTGACGCACTTCTTGGTACACTTCATGGGCATGCTTTAAAGCCTGCTGTTTTTTGTACCAATTACCGCGAGCATGTTCCGGCAGAACATCACTGTCATTATCATCCTGCTCCAGATCAGTATCCTCATCATCAAAATTCTCAACTTCTTCAGAAGCCTCCTGCGGGGCCTCTAATTCTTTTTTCTCTTCAATAACTTCAGGAACTTCAGGCGCTTGAGCTTCTTGCGCTACCTGTGGTTGCAGTATTTCCTCTTCAGGTGCAACCGTCTCTTGGGCATATGACACTAAGGGTAATAAAAGCCCTGCGTATATAAATTTTTTATTCATTGAGTTCGCTCCTTATAGCGTACGTGCAAGCTCCTTGAGCTCGTCCATTAACGCAACCGATAATTCTTCTGCTTCTGAGGAAGTATAACTCCAACGCACACCAGAATCAACTCGGGTAATAATTGAGCGATCACATTTAATATCGATGATATCGATACGCACCACATTCATAAGCGGATGCACTAACGAAGGCGCACGAACAACTCCGGCACGGCCCAAAATGCTGTATGCCACATTCCCTTCATCAAGAAAGCTGAGCATAACCTTTTTTTGCCATACCATGTTGTGATATCCCAAATGCTCTTTATTAATGGTCATTAAAATACTTTCTGACCCTTTAGGATAAATAGATTGTATCGGCGTCGTATGGGGCAAGCCCTTTTCAGAAAATGTTGCTAAAATCGCAACCGTCTTTTCTTGCTTAAGTACCTTCACTAAATCTTCTGGCAATTTAATGCCTACATTTTTTGCCATGAGTATCCTTTAATCTAATGGTTATTATTTTTTTTATTGCAACAATGCAACCACAATTTCATTTTCTACTGCGCGGCCCGCCGTCGTGAGCCAAAACCGTATTTTATTATCGCTTACATAGCCCAAGTGAATAAACTCGGCAATTTTAGCTTCGAACGTCATCAACTCGGAATGCGATAATTTTTTATACACACTGTCCCATGCAAGACCATTTTTCTGGCGCAAGCCCAGCATAAGTTGCTCGATCCACACCTGATTTTCCGTTAAGGTTTCTGCAACTATAGAAAGTTTTGTAAGATCTTGCATAGAGTTTGCCGATTCAACACTATTTAAATAGCTCATTAAGTTCTTTTCGCTTTGGAACCTCGAGTTTCCATCAAAGGAACAAGCACCCATGCCGAAACCTTTATAGGGCAACCTTTTCCAATACACACTGTTATGCCGAGATTCATAACCAACCTTTGCAAAATTAGAGACCTCATACTGCATGAACCCATGCCGCTCTAACATACACGCCGTCCATTCATAGGTAGTGACCATAGCGTCATCTGTGGGTAAATTAATCTTTTTGCGTGCAACCCCATAGTAAAGGGGCGTGTCTTCATGCACCGTCAAAAAATATACCGAAAGATGTTTAATCGGCCAGGTAACCACCTGTTGAATAAGCTCCTCCCATTCTTGCTGACTTATTCCAGGCAAACCCAAAATCAAATCGATAGAAAGCACCTCAAATCGCGGGGCCGCAGCATCAATGAGCTCCAATACATCGGCCGCCTTCTGATGCCTATTGAGTGATGTCAAAACCTGGTTATTTAAACTTTGCACCCCTATGGACAATCGCGTTATACCTGCTTTTGTCCAGGCCTCTATCTTTTCTGGGGTCACCGTTCCGGGATTAACTTCCAAAGTTATTTCGCAATTTTCAGCCAATTCGAAAGTACTATTAAGTATACCAAACGTGTCAAGTAGCAGATCGCTGGGGTAGGTGCTCGGCGTTCCGCCCCCAAAAAATATCGTCTCTATCGGCCTTTTTTGAGCATATTCGCCATAAAGCCGTATCTCTTTTGTAAGCGCCGCATGATACTGTTCCATATATTCATCATGGCTTGCAAGTGCGACAAAGGGACAAAAATGGCATTTATAGGGACAAAATGGCCAATGGATATAGAGTGATGCAACGTCACATGCTGGATTAAACAACGTAAAACCTTTTTAAAATTATTTTAAAATTGTATCGATACATTCTTAAGTGCTTCCGGCCATGCAATAGTGCCATCGGCCTGCTGGTATGTTTCCATGAGCGCCACCATAAGACGAGGAACAGCAAGAGACGAAGTGTTCAGGGTGTACGCATACTGAGCTTTTTCTTGAGCAGTCTGCTTAAAGCGAATGCCGGTACGACGCGCTTGAAAGTCGGTGCAATTGCTCGATGATGAAACTTCATAATATGCCTTTTGACCAGGCATCCACACTTCAATATCATACGTTTTAGATGAAGCGAATGAACAATCCTGGGCAGCCAATAGACTTACACGATAATGCAATCCAAGCTGCTGCAAAATAGATTCAGCACAGGTTACCATGCGCTCATGTTCTGACTGCGCAGTCTCTGGTGTACAGACGGTATAAAGCTCTACTTTTTCAAATTGATGTATGCGGATAAGCCCACGCTCATGAGCACCGTGTGTGCCTGCTTCACGTCTAAAACAGCTGGTCCAAGCCGTTGAGCGTTCAGGCAAATTATCTGCACTTAAAATCGTATCGCGATATAAGTTAGTTAAATTCACCTCTGATGTGGGGGATAAATACAGTTTATCTTCCGACACTGCGTAAACACTGTCTTTAAAAATAGGGAAGTTGCTCGCATTGATAAGCGATTGCTCGTTCACTAAGTAAGGCGGCAGAACGGGGCTGAAACCATGCTTAACGTTGTTATTCAACATCATCATGGTCAAAGAATAGAGCATCCGGACCGCATCCCCTTTATAGAGGGCAAAATTTGTCCCGGTCATGCTTGCGGCAGCTTCAAAATCAAACCACCCGAGATGTTTGCCCAACTCAACGTGATTTTTCGGTTCGAAAATAAAAGTTGGCTGCTGGCCGACGGTCTTGATAACTTTATTAGATTCTTTATTGCCTTCAGGGATATCTTCTGAGGGGATGTTAGGGCAATTGAGATAAAGATCATTAAACTCAGATTCTATTTTTTCAAAAAAGGGCTCCATCTCCTTGAGCACGCCGCTTATTTTTTGCGACTCATGGCGAATTTCGGGAGTAATCCCCATTTGTGCCTCTTTGGCAAGTCTATTTTTTTCGGAGCGCAATTGTTCTATTTCACGCTTGGCAAGGGAAACTTGCTTTTCCAAGCTTATAAAGCGATCCACAGGGAAATTTGGATCCTTTTTAAGAATAAGTCTTTTGAAATCTTCAGGATTTTCTCGTACAAAAAATAGATTGATCATACGCGGTCTTTCATTATTCTGATGGTGTTTTTAACAGGATACTTAAAAAAATGAAAGTTGGCAAAGAAAAAGCCGCTATAAAAGCGGCCTTTCGAAAAGGGTAAAAGCTTGTTATTTAAAGTAACTTCTACTTAAACTTGACGTACAGCTTCTTTAAAGTTTTTACCTGCTTTAAATTTAGGAACATTCGTTTGTGGAAGACGAATTTTTTCTTTAGTAGCAGGGTTAATGCCATTACGTTCTGGACGTTGTGCTAAAGAAAATGTTCCGAATCCGGACCATTGCAATTTATTACCTTTTTTCAACGTACGCATAACGATACGTGTAAGTGCATCAAGCACGCGGGTAATATCTTTTTTGCTGAAAGTTGTTTCTTCGCTTAGCGAATCTATTAACTCAGTCTTATTCATAAGACGCTCCTTGAGATATAGGTTTGTTTGTTTGTACACTGTTTTGTTTCATATAAACTAAGTATCAATTGACTCCATTTTGATAAGTAGCTTATTATGATCACTAAAATATACTAATTTCATTTAATACTTTGTCAATAAAAAAATAAGAAAAATTTATAACATAAAGAGAAACATCATGCTTTCAAATGATTCGATTCATGCATTAACAGATACACATTGCCATATTTTGCACATGATCAATAAGACCACCCTGAGCGCGTTTTCAAACTCAGAAATTCAAGAGATCAGAAAAATCTTACATCAAGCATCGCTCAAAAATGTCTCAAATATTTTCGAAATTGGAACAACAAAAATTGATAGCGTTTTGAGCATTGAACTCGCAAAATTATTTAAAAATATTTTTCCTGTGATCGGCGTTCATCCACATGAAGCAACAGATAATTATCAAAATGACGTTCTCTTTTTAAAAAATCTTTTAGATGAACACCATGAAAAAATTGTTGGCATAGGAGAGTGCGGACTTGATAAACATTATCCCGATCACAACCTCAATGCACAAATAGCGCTCTTTAAATCACAGATCGAATTAGCGCTCAAATACAACAAAGCGCTTGTCGTGCACACACGAGATGCCGAAGATGAAACCTATGCCGTTCTTGAGCAGTATAAAGACCAATTAAAAAGAGTAACCATTCATTGTTATTCAAATTCATTAAATTTTGCACAACAAATAACCTCTTGGGGATGGTTCTTGGGAATCGGCGGCACGGTAACGTATCCAAAAAATAATCTGCTGCGTGATGTCGTAAAAACTGTCGGAATAAATGCTCTTGTCTTAGAAACTGACGCGCCCTTTTTACCGCCACAAATTATCCGTGGCAAACAAAATTCGCCCGAGCAGATCTTTACCATCGCGCACTATGTCGCAGAATTATTAGAGATCAGCTTTGAAGATGTTGCATCCGTAACAACAGCGAATGCTGAAAAACTTTTTCAAGCAAGCACATCTACTGACGTTGCTTGATAAGTTTTTTATGTATAAGTTGAAAAAGCGTTGTCTCTTTACGCACAGCACGCTCTAAGTTTTTTTGCGTACGGGCATCAAAAAGATGCTTATAGCGCAGTACCGTTTCAAGTGCTTTTATATCATTGTTGCCCGTGCGTTGCTCGCGCCACCAATAACCATGCGGATTATAAAAGTGCCAATAAAAAGAATTTGGTAAAATGGCTACCCTTCCGCCTGTGGCATACAACTCAAAGCCGAATCTAAAAGTGTCGCTTCCATGGTCTTCTGGGTATCCCCCAACGCGATCAAAACTCGCACGCGTGAAGAGAAAATTACCCGACATAGCAGGGTTATGAACTTCTGTTATGCAATGCTGTAAATCGCAAATGTTATTCTCCGCTTGATATTGCAATACTGTTTTAATCTCTTTTTCGTTTTCGAATAGCACCATATTTTCAACCATTGCAGCATCGCACCCAGTTTCATCTAATAACGCAACAAGTCTGTTGGTAGTGTCATGCTCGGGCTCTGCAAGCATATTATCGGCATCAAGGCGAAAGAGCAGATCGCCCTGCGCATATTTTATACAAGTATTTGCAGCCGCACCAGCGCCCCTATTTTTTTTATGCTTTGCAATTTTGAGTGTTGGGTAACGCTTTTTACATCTTCGCAATACCAGTAATGTGCTATCAGTTGAACCGTCATCGCAGCATATCACCTCAAAGGGGTGGGCGATATATTGGGCGTAGATACTATCAATGGCTTTATAGACTTTGTCTGCGCAATTATAACAGGGCATGATAAATGAGATACTATGCTCCCGCGCTTGTACTGAGTTCGCGCACAATAGAAAAAAAACCAATAAATATATTCTTAAAGATACATGCATCTCAAAACTCCCTTTTTAAAATCTTTTGAGATTATTGCACAAAAAAAATAAAATAAAAATTAAGAAAAATAATTATGCACAGATCTAAGATTTTTTCAGATATCCGAAGTGCCCCAACTCATCAATAAGACCGCGCGCTTTGTATTTTTGCACAAAATCAATTACCGATTCTTTATCAGATGGATCTTTCTGCAGAGGATCTGCACCGGCGTTCAGTAGGCACGAAAACATTTTTTGATACCCAATCTTTTTTGTATTTTCTTGTAATTCGCTTGCTACCCAATGGAGTATTGCTGCACCCTTTAGAGGGCTCACCCCATCTTTGCTTCCATTAACATTGGCTCCTGCATGCAAAGCCTGCACTACTGAAAAAGCTGAACTCGCTTTTATCGCGTTAAATAAAGTATCTGTTTTTATTTCATCGCTTTTCTTTTTTAACGTAGTATGCCGTTCAGAAGCCGAATAAAGCGAATTGAAAATGAGCAATCCTGTTATAATTTTTTTAATCATAATGCGAGCCTTTAAGTATAAATAATAAGCGATTATATAAAGTATAAAAAGATTTTATATTTTAATCTATTTGATTGTCTCCACCGCATTGAAATGTTACTATCATGCCAAAATTAACATTTCGTGCCTAAGGAGAGCTATGCTAAAAATTTATCTTCTTGTATTGTCCGTAATAACGTCGACCCATCTATTTTCCGCTGAGCTTGATACAAAAAAGCTTTTAAACTTGCGCGACAAGGGCCGGGAGCGTGAAATACTCACCATACTTGCCCAGCACAGGCACTCTCGATTAAATTTACTCATGGATTTATTTGAAATACCCATTTCAACCAAGCAGAATACGAAAGGACATTTTATAACCATACCCGAGGTTATCAAGCTACTCGAAAAAGAAGAGAAAACTGGATGGCAAGACAATTGTGCTGATTTTGTTTGCGAGTACCCCCGGATAAGTCCATGCGGCAAATATTGCGTCATTACCCAACTTATTGATAACAAAGCGGCGTTGGGTAGCAAAAAGGCTTCCTCCGCTCATGACAAGAAAAAGAAAGCTTTCACTGAAAAAATCAAAGTTTACTCTGCTGCAGAGGGGAGGCATATCAAAACTTTCACCGCTCATTATCATAAAGCGTTCCTGAAAGAAACATGTGATACGCGCCAAGCATTTGGTTGGGACGGGGATAAATTTGCCCTGGTAGTGCGAAAATCGAACCCCGATAAGCAAGTGATGAGAGTATATGATTTACTTACAAAACAAAGAATAGCTAAAACGCCGCTCACGTTACCACACCTGCCGGGCGATATCTCAGATGAATTAAAAAAATAGATACACATTTGTAAAAAAGGATATTGACAAAATCTAGCCCGATATTTATCTCAATAATTAAAGATTTGTGTATAATTATTAATATCTTAAATCATATTTCTTTAAGGGATTACATCGTGTCAATTAAATTTTTACCACTATTTATTTTAATGAGCTTCGCCTCTACTCATCTCGTGGCTTCTGAAATTGGTGAAGCTCAGATTATACAATTGGAAAAAGAAAAACAGACTGCGTATTCACGGATGCATTTCTCTGCAGGTGGCTTTATCGGTATATCATTAAATGCCCTTCTTCGAGGACCTGTGGTCGCCACGAGCCCATTTCACGACGTAATACTAGCCGATTCTGCCCTTACGGCAGCGATAAAAAGAAATTTTCATCATGGGGAAGAGCTGAGCACCAAATTATTTCACGCCAAAAGAAACGTTTATGGCGATAAATTATTACCGGAACCATATGGAACCAAGAAGCACCGCTGGCTGCATTATGCACGCAGTTTTTTATTTGGTGTTGCCGCCGGCGCAGCAACCCCCTCAGCTATTAAGTTGGCTTTGGATGGCGAGAGTGTTGAGGCAGAAGAACTGTATGGCCCCGGCATGGTTAATGCGATGGCGCTCGCAGCAGCAGGGCTTCTCTCTTTGGAAATGCGCAGGACTGCACGTCAAATTCAACAAAAAAACCCGATTAAAAATGTCTAAAAAAAATTAGCGTAAACTGAATTTGAAACCTCTGTCTGCCCAGAGATGTGAAAATACCCCTGCAAGAAAAAAGAGTGTGTTATACAGCATAACCATGGTGTAGGCAGGGTAGTAAATTTTTGTGGCAACCACTGCTGTCGCGCCAAGAAATGTTAGAAAGAGCATTGAGTGAAATAGTGATCGATGATGCACCATCAAGGGAATACAGGCGAGTATACCTGTCGCGGTAGCAGCAACATATTGCTTAGTATAAGCAAGTAACACGAGCAGTATAAAAAACATAATATACATGACACGTTGAATTTTGCTCTTGGTATCAATATCAGGAAAGAGTGCACCGATAAGTGTGTACATCAATAATTCGATCTTACGTTCCCATGAGATGGGCCCGAGAAAAAGAATCAGATAAATGCCCAAGATATAGGCTAAAAAACCAACAAAGAGATGCGTTTTATGCTGCGGCATGGTGAGGCTCAGTAACGAGTTTCATAAGAGTTGTTCCAGGATAGTAATAATCGAGAATCTCTTTACACAGAAAGCCTTTTTTTGCCATGGTCCGTACACCCCACTGGCAAACTCCCATATGATGACCAAAACCTTTGCCGGCAAAAATAAAATCTTTACCCTCTTTTTTTATAGTGTAGCAAAAACTGCGCACGTCTTTGCAGAGGCGGTACATTGCCGAAGCAGTAATTGTTTTATGAACTTTAGATGTTTTGCCTGATACAACAGAGATTTCAAGTGCTTTGCCCGCCTTGTCAGATGCGGTCACGCGGATATCTTTAATCTGTTTTATATCAGGGAATTCTTTTTGCAGAAGATTAAGCAATGTATCATGTGGGTAGGTAAACGACCAATTAAATAATTTGCATTCAGAACAATAGATACATGCATAAGGTCGAGCTAAATAGGGGTTTGATTTGAAATCAAAGCCTGAAAGTTGCGCAGGAATCACCCCGCCGCAGCATGAATCATACATGGCCACGATAGGCTGCTTATTGTAGGTGATAATGATATCATGCGTATCGTTAACAGCCTGGCGAAGATGTTCAAAATCATGAACGCCCTTATAGGTCTGGTGAACGTTGGTTGCCCTGATATCAAACAAGGGCCTCTTTTTCTGATTTTTTGCGACCATGATTTTATGCACTGCATAGGTACGCACCATGATGGCAAAGACCTTATTCACCTCAAGTGGCCAGCCGGGCCAACTTTCTGAGCGCAATACGCTATAGACATAGTCATCCAATAATAAATTATTAATAATATACCAATGATTATCTTGAATGATTAATGCGATATCGCCTGCGTAGGCGGCGTCTTGGTAGGCACACCGATTATCATCGGTGCTGATACGTAATGCATTTTTTGGCAATCTTTTCCCATTACAAAAAAGCGAGCCTTCAGAAAAGGCGCATAAAAAACTTTTTTTTGAGGTGATAAATTGCCACTCAATAGGCTGTGTTACCTCACCTTGCGCAAGAAGAACACGTATATGCCCGTTACCAAACAGGCTCGTGCATACAAATAAACCCAAGATCACTCTAAACATGATCAACCACGGGTACAAGCGCTTCAGGTAGTTTTATTTTCTGATCCAACGCTTTATTTGCGAGCATATCGGCATGGGTATTATGCGCACGCAACACATGCGTTACGCGATGCTTAACTTTTTTTAACATCTGCTTTGCTCGCGCAAAAAGTTGCTGCAAGATGGGGTCTTTCACGCGATAATGGCCATTCAGCTGTTTTACTAACAGTTCAGAATCTGAAACGATTAAAAGTTCGTCAGGGTCTGCAACCTGCTGCAACGCAAAATAGAGCCCAACTAGCAATGCCATGTACTCTGCTTGATTATTGGTCTTTTTTCCCAAATAATAGCCATGCTCTTCAATAACCACAGCATCGCGTTTGATGACGCAGCCAACTGACGAAGCACCGGGGTTACCCCGTGAGGCGCCGTCGATATATAATGAAATAGTACTCTTTTGTATTGTTTCATCAGGAAAAAGTGATAATTGGTTCATGATGCTGATGCGGTATAGAGTAAACGGAAACAATTTTGACACGAAACCAGCTTGTGCTTGCGGATACTTATCAAGTCTTGAGCAGATATAGAATTGAAGCACGCTGAACAAGCATTTTTTTCGACAGGCACTACGGGATTTTCTATCATCTCTTTCATTGAAAGAAATTTCTCGAGCATTTCAGGATTCACGTGATGCTTTAATTCAGTGTAAATACCGGTATGCTCTTCAAACTCATGCTGCGCGGCGCTCAATTGTTGGTCAATTTCTGCAAGCTCTTGTCTGGTTGCAGCGCGCGCGGTGACTACTTGAAAATCGATCTCACCCATCTTTTTTTCGAGCTCTTCATAGGTTTCAAATAATTCAAAAAGCCTGTTTTCTTGTGTATCAATTTCTGATGCAATAGTTTTAAGCTCTGTCTCTAATGAAAAATATTCTTTGGGTGAACTTGAGGAATCTAATTTATTTTTTAAAGAACGCTGACGCTCGCGAACCACTTTTATTTCTAATTCTTGCGCATCGAGATTTTTTTTGGCACCATGTGCTTTTTGTCGTGCGTCTTCTAAAGTATCTTCGAGTTTTTTTAAATCTGCGACCGTTGCTTGGCGTTTAAACGAAAGTTGCGCTATCTGTTTCTGCCCCTGCACGAGGGCAGCATCTTGGGTAACAAAGGCAAGAAAGGTAAAAAAGGGATCTGTGTTCATTATCGTCTCTTTCTTTAAATAGTACCCGCGACCCTTCGACTACGCTCAGGATAAACTCCGCTTGCCAAACGGCCCGCCCAGCCATAGCCCTAAGGGGGCGACGGCTGGTGGGCCCACCAGGACTTGAACCTGGGACCTTTCGGTTATGAGCCGACTGCTCTGACCGACTGAGCTATGGGCCCTTCCAACATGATGTCATACTACCGCATTTTCACCTTATTGTCTAACTCGCAAAGATAAGAAAATCTTTAATACGGTTACTATAGGCCCATTCGTTATCATACCATCCATACAGGCGAACCAGCGGCCCTGCCACGAGCGTCAGAGTCTCATCAAAGATAACAGAGTTACTATTACCCTGAAAGTCGCTTGAAACTAATTGCTCTTGCGAGGTTACCAGTATATCTTTCAACACCGTTCGCGCAGCGTCATTGAACCAACCATGCACCGCCTCTGCTGAAACCGGTTTTTCTAATAGCAGAGTGACATCTGCCAGCGAAACAATAGGCACCGGCACGCGCAATGCTGAGGCTGACATGGTTGTTTTATATTCGGGAAAAATTGCTGCTACAGATATTGCCGCTCCTGTCGTTGCGGGAATAATATTAGTGGCTGCAGCCCGCGATTTGCGCAGGTCTTTTATATGCGGGTTAACGTCGAGCAGCGCCTGCGAATTGGTATAGGCATGTACCGTGCCTGCAATAATATGGCGAATAGTCGTATGCGTTTTCATGACATGAATCAGAGGGGTAAGTGCGTTAGTGGTACAACTTCCTAAAGAGATGATCGTATGCTTTGCTGCATCATAGTGTGCTTGGTTGACGCCCATCACTACGGTGATGTCTTCGCCATGGGCTGGGGCAGAGATAATAACTTTCTTGGCGCCACTTTTAATGTGCTGTTGAGCATCTTGTGCATGGGTATAATGGCCAGTGGCATCAACAACAAAATCGATATGCAATGCAGCCCAAGGCAATTTCGCAGCATCAGTTTCTTGAAGCAGAGCAATTTTAAAATTATCGATCATGAGTGTGGTGCCTTCAACCATCACCGGCTTAGTATAAGTGCCCAACACAGAATCAAACATGATCATGTAAGGAACCGCCTGTAGATCTGCGGGCCCAATATTGATAGCGACAATATTAAATTTTCTTTGTGCAAGGGGATCTTGTAAATAGGCGCGTAAAAAATTTTTACCGATTCTTCCAAAACCATTTAATGCTATTCGCTTCATACCAGCTCTTTCATAGTTTGTGCTCCAGACATATCGATATTCATTACCACAAATGCCATATGTATGGCATCATAAACCGTTTTTCTAAATTCCTGAAATTCCTTTTGGGTCAATGATTCATACCGTATACATAAAGCTGGCTGTGTGTTTGAAGCGCGTATTAATCCCCACCCATGCTCATTTTCAAAACGGACTCCGTCATCAAACGATAAAGTATAGGCCGCTTTACCTAAGAAATAATTTTTTATCTCATGCATAACCCGTTCTTTCTGCATATCTTCGCAAAAAACGCGTATCTCGGGAGTGCTCAAGGTTTGAGGAAACTGGCTCACTAACTCTGCAAGGCTCTTCTGGCTATTTTTTATCAAGCGTATCAACCTTAAAAAAGCGTATATGCCATCGTCAAACCCGAAATAATCGTCAGCAAAGAAGAAATGGCAACTCAGTTCCCCGCCCAGAAGCGCCTGATGCTCACGCATCGCAGCTTTTATAATGGTGTGCCCAGATGGCGATCTGAAAAAATGGCCGCCATATTTTTTAATAGTCTCTTGCACTATCAGCAAACACTTACCATCAAAAACAATCTTCGCGCCCGGGTTGCGTGACAAAACATCTATTGCAAAAAGTGATAATAACTGGTCCCCTGCAAGTAACTGCCCTTCGTGCGTCATAGCTGCCATGCGATCACCATCGCCATCAAAACCGACAGCAAAAAAAGCATTATCGTTCAGAACCTGTTCAGCAACATGGAGCATATTTTCAAGCTCCACGGGATTTGCCGTATGGTTTGGATAATTTCCATCAACCTCTTCACACAATATGGTAACCCGAGGCAGACCCACTGCGTCTATTACATCACGCAACACGGCACCCACCGCGCCATTACCACAGTCTGCTAATACGGGCTTGTCAAAATCTTTAAGGTCAGAAAATGCCGCGGCCATGTAGTCGCAATATTCTTGCTGTATGGCAACCCGCTGGTATGAGCCGGTGCCTTCGGCTGACTCTTTTGCTTGATGAAGATACAATCGTTGTATCTCCTGAATCTCTGATCCCCAAATAGAGTTCTTACCCAAACAGAGTTTGAGGCCGTTATATTCTGGACCATTATGTGAAGCGGTTATCATAACAGCTGCATCATAGTTGCGCGTATGCGCGGCAAAATAGACGACCGGCGTCGGACATAGACCGGTATCGTGTAAAGCAAAACCGCAATCGAAAAGCGCCTGCACAATACATCGGTGTATATCAGGGGAATGCGTGCGGCCGTCGCGACCTATAATAATTGTTTTTGCTTGGGGGTTTTTTTGTATAATATAGGCGGCAATGGCGCAGCCGAGTCTATACATTTCTGAAATGGGCAGCTCATGGGTTACCATTCCACGAATATCATATTGTCGAAAAGCGTGAGGCGTAATAGTCATGATACAGTTCTCCTATTAGTAAGATAAAGCTGATAAGTTCTAGCCTATCATTTTAAAAATTGCAAGATCATGATACACTGCGCTCTATGGTTCCTTTAAAATTATCTCTTAAAAATTTTCTGAGTTACGGCCAAACAACGCAACATATCGACTTTGAGCCTTATAACCTTATCTGCCTTTCCGGGAAAAATGGCCACGGAAAATCGGCGTTGCTCGATGCTCTCACCTGGGCGTTATGGGGCCATGCTCGCAAGGCAAATACCGGTGCGCGTGCTGATGAAAACCTTGTACGTTTAGGCCAAAGCCAGATGATGGTCTGCCTCGAGTTTATGTGCAACAATATCGTTTATCGTGTACGGCGCGAACTTACTATCGCCAGCACAAAGGTGCAAACTTCGCTCGATTTTGGTGTTGTTGACCCGGAAACTTCACAAATTCGTGGGCTTACCGATAAAACAATACGCGCAACACAAGAAAAAATTACCACAACTATCGGCCTTGATTATGAAAGTTTTATCAATTCCGTTTTTTTGCGCCAGGGATATTCAAATGAATTTTCTAAAAAATCGCCCAAAGAACGTAAAGAGATTTTAAGTTCCATTTTGGGGATCACTCAATTTGAACTCATCAAAAAGCGAGCTATTGAAAAGGGGCGCGCATTAGCGACACAGAAAGATACTCTGCTGCCGATTCATCAACGGTTGTCGTGCGAAATTATACAAAAAGAGCAACTTAACCAGGCGCTCGCAGATGCATTGGTCAAAGAAAAAGAGCTTCTTGAGATTCAGCGGGAGCTGACAGCACACTTACAAGTAGTTGAAATGCAAGCGCAGCAGCATGTGCACGACATGCTTGTCTTGCAGCAGACGGTGCAAACGCAGGCTAAATTACAAAGTCGCTTAGAGGGCGGTCTCCATGAATTGCGTAATTCCCGCAAAGAATTTAAAAAAATACTCGCTAAAAAAATTAAGACATCTTCTCCAACTTTTGACAATTCTGAGCAGCTAGAAAAAGAGCTTCAGGAGCTACAGGCGCGAGAGCTGCGCTATCTTGCATTACAACAAGATGCTTTACGTATCACGCAGACATTGCAGCAACATGCATCGCACGCGCAAACTGCACATACGCTTACACTGCATACTCATGATATGCAACTCCAACAAGCACAGGCCCACATGCAGCTTCATGAAAAACAGGCGCGCGAACTAGAAAAAAAAATGGCGCTCATGGAGCAGGATATCAATAAAAAGATGGGGGCCATCAGCGCTGGAAGCACTACAGCACGTTATGAAAAATATCGTGAAGTGTATCAAAAATTTGTAACACACAAGAATAATCTTATTTTAAAGACGCAAGACTGTGAATATAGTCTAAAAAAGCTCGCATCAGAGACCGTACCTGAATGCCCTACGTGCAAGCAAACGCTCGATACCCATAAAAAAAGTTTACTTTGCACGCAGACGCAAAAAGATCTAGCGCGAGCACAGCACCAATTACGCCGTTTTCAAAAACTACTGCCTACATTTAAACAGATAATTATTCAATTGCATGCTGCTATCGAAATGGTCAAAGAAATTGAGCATTTCCAGAAGCAGGTAGCTATCTGCATGCAAGAACACAACTCTATCACGCAAGAATTAGATAGAGAAAAAAATAGTGTGCAAGAGCTCTCCACTCATAAAGAGCTGCTTATTAATCAGCAAAAGACGCTTCTAGAGCATGACGAACAGTATCAAAAGCATAAGCGAGAGCTTGAAGAGATTACGCAACAATTTTCACGAATAAAAATATCGGCAGAATACAAGCAAGAGCTCGTTCAACGCATAAAACTGAGTAAACTCGATCGCGATGTAACGCCAGAAACCGTTAATCCACTTTTGCAGCAGATAAAAAAAGTGGTGCACGTCACTGTTGCCCATTTAAAGGCGATAAAAAATGAGCACAAAGAACTTACGCATAAGATTAATAGCCTAAAAGAAAAAATTCCGACTACTGGCGCGCTTGAAGATGCGGTGCGTGCGGCACGCGTCTCGCTCCAGTCGCGCACGGCAGATTTAAATAAACTTTTAAGCGATATAGGCTCATACAAAGAACAGCTTTCGCGTTTAGAGCTACAAGAAAAAGAATTCGCACGATTAAGCGCCACTATTCAAGAGTGCAGTTATCAGCATGAGCTGTATCAAACGATAGCTCATGCAGTAGGCAAAGACGGGATCCAAGCACTTTTAATAGAGCAAGCGTTGCCTGAAATTGAACAAGAGGCTAATAATCTTTTGGGAAAATTGACCGATAACCAAGCGCATCTTTTTATCGAGTCGCTCCGTGACTTGAAAAGCGGTAAATCAAAAGAGACGCTCGATATCCATATCTCCGACGCCACGGGGATTCGTGCGTATGAATTATTTTCTGGCGGCGAGGCATTTAGAATCGATTTTGCATTGCGTATTGCACTTTCTAAGCTTCTTGCGCGACGAGCTGGCACATCGCTCCAGACTCTAATTATTGATGAGGGCTTCGGCTCGCAGGATGAAGAGGGGCTTGCACATATTATGGATGCGCTCTATAAAATTCAAGATGACTTTGCAAAAATTATTATCGTTTCCCACTTGCCTTACATGAAAGACCAATTCCCTGTCCATTTTGTGGTCAATAAAACCGCCCAAGGCAGCGCTATTAAAGTTGTTGAACAGGGATAGATCGAGTTCAATATCTACTTAGCGCCGTCTCACCAGCCACAGCATGCCACCTATATATGCCGCAAGCGCTAAAGATGTATAACCAGAAAACTCTGCAGTAAAATCGCTTTCAAAAAAATTAGATAAATTTCTCTGGTGTTTTCTGATATATTGAGCATAATTTTCAAAACCAAAGCATTGCGCGGCCTTTAGTTGCGCAGCTGTCAATCCTTTGAAAATACTATTCGCTGTTAAAAGCGTAGCTTTAGTAATTAACGGTGCTGCATAAATTGAGCCCATAACAGCAGCGGTAGCTGCCGTTGCTGTTACAGCAGTGTCAGGTATTGTGATATCTACTTTAAATGCATTCACGGACGCTGTCGCGATAAAAAGCGCAGACGCCAATAGGCCCCTTAAAAACATAATGTCCCTTTCTGGAAAATAATAAACTATCACGTTACATATTAACAAGAAGAGCCTTTTTTTTCAAGCGGGCGTCCGCCTTGATGCTAATCTATGCCGCGCAAGTAAGCTATCGCATCAAGCGCAGCCTTAGCAGCGTCACCACTGGCAACAATAGCTTGACGGTAGCGATTGTCAGTCACGTCACCTGCAGCGAAGATGCCTTCGACAGAAGTCTTCTGGCGATCAGTCAAGGTAATGTACCCAAGTGCATCGCAGTGAACAAGATCTTTTATAAAAGCAGTTTCAGGAAGTTGCCCGATGGCCAAGAAAAGACCCTGCGCATTAATAATTTCATACTCATCAGTAACTTTATTATAAATCTTTACTCCAGTCATGGACGATCCATCACCAAAAATCTCTTGCACTTCAACATCATAGCGATAAGAGATATGGCTAAAGCGTGATAACTTTTCTTGCATTCTTGCGCTGGCTCTAAAGGTTTTACTGCGCAATAATAACGTTATATTTTTTGCGTAAGATGCCAGTTGAAGCGCCTCTTCAATAGCAGCATCCCCACCGCCAACAATCACAATATCTTTATCTTGGGCAAAGCTACAATCACAGACTGCGCAGGTAGAGACACCACTGCCCCAGAATTCCGATTCTCCAGGAATGCCCAATGTACGGGGGCGAGAACCGGTAGCGATCACGAGCGCATCGGCGTAATAGTCAATGCCTTCTGCCGTGTGCAGGGTAAAACGAGGCTTTTGCTCTTCGCCTGTTGTTTCTTGTACCGATATAGACGAGACTGTTGCGTAGATTGATGTGGCCCCAAAATCGACCGCCTGTTTTTCAAGCCTTTCAATAATTGACATGCCAAATTGCGCTTCGACGCCCGGCATATTTTCCACCATGCCTGCTATAGCAAGCTGTCCCCCTGGGCGCGGGCCAACTAACATCGCTGTCTCTATACGAGCATTTCCGCCGTATATCGCTGCCGTATGCGCGGCAATCCCTCCACCGACGACAATGAGAGAAAAGTGATTGGTATCTGCATAAAGTGATACAGATACCAGCAATAAACATATTTTTTTTAAAAAAGTCATAGATTACTCAGTTACAAAACGGCTTGCAAAATCGAAAAATTCCCGTTTTGTCATAACGTCATTATAGCGGCCTACCACGAGACCATCTTTTACGACTACAAAATAAGGGACCGTGGTAACTTGATAACGGTCTTTTAGTTCGGCCATTTTCTCTATATCTACTTTAACACATACTAATTTATCTTTCAGCTGCGCTGCGATAGCTTGAATATAAGGCATCATCTGCAAACATGACGAACAGAATTTAGTGTAAAAATCGATAATCACCGGGGTTTTGCTTTCTAAAACTACCTGTTTGAACTGATCCATAGACTCTATAGCGGTTATCTCCGCCGCCTCAGAAGCGATCACTGGGTCATAGAGTTTGCGCTCAATCTTTTTGGCAAGCATCTCATCAAACCCGATATGCTGTAAGAATCTTTCAGCATCTAAAGCCGCTTTTACCCCATCGCCACTTGCTACCGCAGCTTGACGGTAACGCTCATCTGAAACATCTCCCGCGGCAAAGACACCCTCTTGTGATGTCTCTTGGGTCCGGCAAGAATGGGCGATATAGCCACCTGGGGTAAAGGCTATCTGGCCTTTAAAAATTTCAGTGTTCGGCTTATGGCCAATTGCCAAAAAGACGCCATCTATAGCCATATGCTCAGCGCCCTGAGCTGTTTTAAGCTTAACTCCGGTGACATGAGAGCCATCCCCTTCAATTTCTGTAATCGAGGAATTGTAGCGAATTTTAATGTAATCGAATTTTTTAAGACGGTCCTGCATAGCAACCGAAGCACGCATTTTATCGCCGCGAACAAGCACCGTAATATGCCGAGCATAGGCGGTAAGTTGTAATGCCTGCTCAGCAGCAGAATCACCACCACCAACAACAATAACATCTTTATCTTTAAAAAATGCAGCATCGCAGATTGCACAGGCTGTTACCCCTTTGCCCCAATGCTCAGCCTCTCCTGGAACATTATGAAGACGTTCAGGGAACGCCCCTGTGCAGATCACCACCGTCAAAGCATGTACAACGGTATCATCTGAAGCGGTAAGTTCGTAGGGCCATGTTGAAAAATTAACTTTTTTGATCGTTTCGTTTAAAAGCACCGCGCCAAAATGTTGCGCTTGCTCTTTGACCGACTTCATAATCTCCGGCCCCTGTTTTTTACCCATGCCGGGCCAATTTTCAACCTCGGTGGTGCTCATAAGTTGCCCACCAGACTGCGGCCCTTGAAAGACGACCGTATGCAAATGGGCGCGGGATGTATATAAGGCAGCACTCAAACCTGCGGGCCCCGACCCAATAATAGCTACCGGGATAATATTTTTTGTCTTTTGCACTTTTTGCCAGTCATAACCGGATTGCTGGGACACTTTTTCACGATAAGCAAACCAATAGCCTGCAAAGCCCGTCAGGCCGAGTCCTAAAAAAACAACTATCCAACTAAAAATATTTGAAAAAATCTTCATAATAAAGCCTATTTCCCATGTTCAAACTTTTAAATTTTACGTAGTTTAGTATACTTAAAAAGATATAGTAAATAAATATCTTAATTTTTACGGATTCCCCCATGAACAGAAAAAAGCTTATTTTGCTGGTTATATCAGCATTTTCACTTTCAACATATTCCCTTTTTGCACCAGAAACAGTCGCACAATCTGAAACTCCTGAGAGCTCCTTAGAGGCATTGCCGGCAGAATTAATTTCAGCTTGTCAAGAGGTTCAGCGAGAGTGCTCTAAGCAGGTCGATTTCCTAACCGCCATATTGCAGCAAATTATGGGCGGCATTCAGAAGGGTTCGATTAAGACCTCTATGAGCAAAGCTGAGCTTACTCAAAAAGTTTATTCTTACATACGCTTTATGCATATATTGCAGGGGCAGAGCGTCAAAACTGCCGAGCCTGAAACATTAATGCGCGTTACAATCATCCTGAAGAATGTTATTGATCGACTTACTATCGCCTTAGATTCTCAACTTACTACCTTAGAAATCCCTGATATTAATGATCTTTTGATACCAGATAAAAATTTCGATGGATCACTTGAATATCTTTTAAAAGTACTTGTTAAGAACAGTGAACGGCTTGATACGCTCTCTGCCAAAAGCACTTCTTTGGGTTTAACCGCAACAAATAAAGCTTTTCGCGCATTTGATAACTTTTACCAAAATTATAAATGGCCTATTTTGCTAGCCGGGCTTGCCGGTGCAAGTTTTGCTCTTTATCAATGGCAAAAAATGCCCCTTACGCAAGATGCCGCATCTCCCACCAATAAAGATTGGCTCAAGGATACATATAACGCTTTAAATGCAAATATCTATCCGGGTG
The DNA here is from genome assembly GCA_003165355.1 of Candidatus Babelota bacterium. Classification (GTDB taxonomy): domain Bacteria; phylum Babelota; class Babeliae; order Babelales; family Babelaceae; genus BOG-1370. The sequence continues at coordinate 25,876 of PLTG01000073.1, forward strand.
CAATTATGGCATCTATAGCAGTATCATCAACCCACCAAAAATTGGGTAAAATAGGCGATTTATTAATCGACAATGTCTTTTTCTGGACTTATAAAAAATACAAAAAAGCTCAGGAATTTTGCGCCGATAGCTACGACAGACTTAAGGGCGTAAAAAATATTAAACGTGAACTTGCAACAACTCTTGATAACGAGCCTACCCTTGACGACGAATCGCTTATTGGGCTAGAGGATCAAAAGAGAGAACTCAACGCAATTTTAGCACTCCTAGAGGATCCAGAATTGTATATTCGTGCAGGTATTGAGTTTGATAAATGCTTACTCTTTGCTGGCCCTTCTCGTACCGGCAAAACTGCTTTGGTTAAAGCATTAGCGGCCACTATTAATGAAAAATATAGCAAAATGGGCATGGACGAAAAAGTGAAGTTCATGGACATAACCAGCCTCCTCCTTAATCCGATTAAAGGCGCGACATTAAATGAGGCTATTGGCTACGCTATAGCGACAGCCCCTTGTATCTTGTTTATCGATGAGATTCATCTTCTCGGCTTGCAAAAAAATGGCAATAGAGAGCTCTTGAATGATTTCTTAACGCAACTTACCGAATTGCATAAAATTAAAGATCCACGCAAACAGGTCTTTATCATTGCCGCAACTAATCACCCAGAGCTACTAGCGCCTGAATTATTCAAGCATGAACGCTTTGCAAAAGTGATCAGATTCAAAAAACCGGGCATCACCGAGCGAGCAAACTTCTTTACCTCATGTTTCCAAAAATATGGGATAAATCCGGAAGTGATAGATCTAAAAAGTATTGTACTGCAAACGAAAGATTGCGACTTTGGTCACCTGCAACAAATTATTAAAGAGGCTCGCTTTGAAGCGCGTGCTAAGGGCCAGGGCGTAAGTCAAGAGCATTTACAACGTGCTATAAATAGCATTGTACATGGCGTAGCTTCAGCAATGGAACTGAGACCCGAAGAGGCACAAATAGCTGCGATTGATCAAGCCGGTAAAATTGTTACACACTACAAGCTCGATATCCATGAAACTATTCATCTTGCGACCATCAGTAAAGTAGATGGCAAAATCGAAGAAGACAATTACTGGCTATCTGATAAAAAAGATACTGAAGTAGCGCCGATACGTTATGGAACGATTATCTCTTCTTCTAACCGAGAAGAGATACCCTTTTCAGATGCTCTTGAGCTTGAAAAACTGTGTAAACGCTATCTTTCTGGCCTTGCAGCACAAAAGCTGCTTTTAGGAACCTACTATATCGATTACACTGCCCAGGATTATAAAGCTGCTTTTGAAATTGCACAGAAAATTGTTCTTAAAGGGCTTACGCTTAAAATGCTACCGCCTGAGCAGCAAGATAGAATCTTCCAAGAGGCACAACGATTATTGGAACTTTATGAAGCCGATGTGCATATAATCTTGCAAAATAATAAGTCACTTCTTGAAAAACTAGTGGCAGAGCTCATTAAAGAGCGTTGTATAACTGGAAAAGATATTCAGAACATAGTACAATAGCATCCTGAATGTTATTGTACTATCAAAAAAATATCTAGAAGGAAGCATCCATGAAGAAGCTCTTGTTATCAGCAGCATTATATTGCGTGGCATTTAGCATACCTATAACCAGCTATACGTATTCAGAGGAAGCTGTCCGCAAGACATACAAACAGCAGCAAGATTTTGTGGTAGGGCTCCTTAAGCATTGCAAAGACCGCTTACCCAAAATTGTTCGTTTGTCTGCTCGTTCCAAAGCCGCGGCCCAGACTTCCATTGATACATTAAGCGACTTTCTTAATAAAAACCCTGAAAGTCTCGAATGTGTTATTGATACCTTCCACCAATGCCTTACTGAAAAATGTGTTGATATCCCGACCAACGTCGACGCCTGCATAAAAAATTATCAGGCAAAGATGTATGGTAGCGATTATTCGAGCTTCCCTGATAGCCAACAAGTTCAACAAAAACTCAGTGCCTTAGTTATCTGCTATTTTAATTTTCAACTTTCTCCTCTTGGCACGGTTGACCATTATGCACAGGATTACCTACAAAGAACTAACATTGACACCTATATTTCGCTGGTAACCCCATTTTTTGCCTTTGTAGGTATATATGCACTATTGCATTACGGCATTAGTCATCTCAGCCAAAATTATACTATCGTTAAGAATGAACCTCTTAATAAAAGTCATGTCGAGCACCCTATCTTACCTGAAATTCGTAATTCGTTCTTAAAAGAAATTAGCAGCCCCGCATTCAAGGCGATAGCAGCTGGGTTTTTCACACCTGACCTTCAGTCAAGTATAATCAGAACCAAAAAATATATGACGGAGAATCTCCAAAAGGGATATGCTGGCTTGATTAATAAAACGCGCAAAACGGGATACCCAACAAAACCTTCCAAAGAATCATTTAAGGCCGTAAAAGGATATGAAGATACAAAACTTCAACTCACGCCACTTATCGATTTCTGCGCCCATCTTATTGAATATCGTGCAACCGATTTAAAAATAGCTCGCGGATATCTTTTTGAAGGCAATCTCGCAGAAGGCAGAAAAATGGCGCAAGCACTTGCTGGCGAGATTAAATGGAATATCTATGAAATGCATGGTTCAGCATTAGTCGATAAGAAATTGGACAAAGTGCTTGATGATTGCCTCGAGTTTGGACCGACTGTTTTGATTATTAATAATATCGATTGGATATACACGCAAAAAGATGTCGAGCCAGAAGTATACAGCCATGTTATCAATAAACTGACCCGTTATTTATCAATAGAAAGTAACTACCCGATAATAGTGTGTGCAACATCGCAAGATCATACTGTTATCGACCCGGTGATGCTCGAACCAAGTAAATTTGAACTCGCTCGCCTTATTTAAAAGTGTCGATCAGCGCTAAACGCTCTGCATAACGGCCACCTTTAAACGTAGCATTAAGCCAAGAGGAGATTATTTCGGTAATCTCCTCTTGTTGTATATAATCTGCTGGGATCACAAGCACATTGCAATTATCATCTTGCTTGGCGACGCGAGCAACGTCTGCATTCCACGCCACGCACGCAAAGACACCTTTAAATCTGTTGGCAGCGATCGCCATGCCATTACCACTACCACATAAAAGAACAACGCCATCTACGTGACCCTCGTGCATTTTTTTAATCGCTGCAAGCGCAAAGACAGGATAATCAGAACGCGCGGCGGTAAATGCCCCTACATCGAGCCACACAATTGAAGAGTCTAACTTAAGAAATTCTTTCAGTTCAAAACCTCGATGGTCTGACGCAATAATTATTTTTTTTATAGGTTCCACAACAAAAGCCCCCTTTTCATATTTCTACAACTCTCCCTTAATCTAAAAAAAGGGAATATACTTGCACAAGAGACATTTACTTTATACAAGAAAGTTCTTAGATGATTAGCCTCATTATACGCCTTGCATGCGCGCATATTTACAGCGCTTCAGGACAAAAAAATATATCCCTCATGATCAAACTCTGCTTTACCGCACTTACTATAAGCACCTTTGCACTAACCTTAGTGGTTGCCGTAATGAATGGCTTTCAAAAAGAGACATCAAAAAAACTTCAAGGTATACATGCAGATATTATTATTAAAACAGCAGCTGGCGCGCTCGATTATGAAAAACTTATAACGGTCATTAACAAAGAGTTTCCTGATGACATCCGTGCAGCAACGCCCCAAGCTCTGAGTAACGTATTACTTAAATCCGAAGAGCAAAATAGCCTGTCGCCCTTATGTGCCTGCATCGGCGTCGACCCGGCCCGAGAAAAAGATGTCTCTACGCTCTTTTCTACATTAACCTCTCGCGATAACCCGGGCGAGCAGCTGGCGGGTAATAAGATACTTATCGGCACTACCGCAGCGCGCGCATTGGGTATTAAGCGCGGAGACGCTCTGGCGCTTTTATACATTCCTGAAGAGCCACAAAAAAGAAAGATTACGCTGCAAGAATCTGCGGGGACACTAGGCGGTACTTTTAAAACAGGCATCGATGAGTTTGATACAGCAGTCGTATTTTGCAATTTAGATTTTTTTAAAAGCGTATTTAAAAATAGTGATGTTTCACAAGTTGCTCTTTCATGCAAGCCGGGAATATCCCTTGAATCCTGCGCAGAAAAACTTAAAAGACGATTCCCGCAACTTGAAATATATACCTGGAAGGATCTCTACCCCGCTCTCGTTTCAGCATTAGCACTTGAGAAATATGCAGCGTTCATCATTCTTGCATTATGTGCGCTGATAGCGGCAATGAACTGCATGGCACTTATCTTCATGTATATTACTCAAAAGAAGATGGAGATCGTTATTCTCAAAACTATGGGCATGCAAAACGGAGACATCAGTTTAATCTTTTTGGCAATCGGCTGTATTATCACCTTTTTTGCAACTATCACGGGCATCGTATTGGCCGCACTTGCCGGTTGGCTTATTGAACGCTACCCGCTGATTACATTGCCTGATGCTTACTATGTTGATCATATTCCCGTAAGCTTGGATGCACCCTTGATCACAGCCGTTTTTTGCACTATGCTCCTGTTGGGTTTTATCGCTTCATATATCCCCTCACGCAGAATTCACAGTTTTTCAGTGGCACACTTATTGAAATTTGGAGCTGAATAGATGAAACAGATACCCTTACTTACGTGGCCATTAACGAATAAGCGAGTCTTTGTACGAGCAGATTTAAATACAGAACTCACCCCACCAGATTTTCCTCAAAGCTTAAAATTTCAACGACTACTGCCGACCCTTGAATACATCAAAAAAGCCAGAGCACGCATAGTGCTCGCTACGCATATCGGCAGACCACACGGTTTTGACGCCCAATTTTCAACACGACAATTAACGCACTATTTTAATCAGGCAGGATTTTCGTGCGTCTATAGCACACCTGAAAATCTTCCGGCGATGCTCGATTATAACCATGATATAATTTTACTTGAGAACTTGCGCTTTTACCCAGAAGAAGAGGCTCAATCGAATTTGTTTGCACAAAAAATTACTTATAAATGTGATTATTTTGTGGAAGATGGCTTTGGAGTGCTTATGCGCAATGAGACTTCCATTACTACCGCAGCCCAGCTTTTTAAACCGGAAAAACGGTCCATGGGGTTACTGGTTGCTGAAGAGCTTACCCATCTGAGGCCGCTCAAAAAAAATCCGGAAAAGCCCTTTTTGGTTATGGTTGGTGGTGGAAAAGGTGAAGAAAAATTAAAAACACTTTACCATTTTCTCGATAAAGCGACACATATTGCACTATTGCCCGGATTGAGTGAACTGCCCGAAGTTCAAGATTTTATACATGAAGCCCAAAAACATGGCACAATTATATTAATGCCCGAAGATTATGTAATTATTGATGACCAAAAAATAAGTATCGGGCCCAAAACACTCAAGAACTGGCAACCCCTTATTCTCTCCATGCAGACAATAGTCTATAACGGTCTGATGGGGTTTGTTGATAAACCTGACACGACAGTCATGACGCATAAACTCTTTGAACTTTTTGCCCAGAGCACTGCCACGGTTATTATCGCAGGTGGCGACACCACACTAGCTGCACAACAATGGCACATAACAAGTGACAGGATTTTTCTCTCTACCGGCGGCGGAGCAACTCTTAGCTATTTGAGTGGTCAAAAATTGCCGGGATTAAAGATAGTTACTTCCAATTAACAGTTGATACGCAGATTTATAAAATAGCTTGATATAACACGGTGTCACCCTGAACTCGTTTCAGGGTCCACCTATATAAATTTTCAACTCAATTATTATTTTGCTTGCGACAATCCAGCGTATGTCTTCGCGCCTTTTGATAATAAGTATTCTCGATCCGCTACTATAATAAGATTTCTCGTGCCTTTAAGCGTATATTTCGATAATAAATTATCTGCAATATCCAGCAAAGTTTTTTTATTTTCGATATCGGCAGGGACATAATTAACGGGAAATCCCAAGCTTATAAAAAAATCTAATGGTTCCTGTATATTTTTGTTTGAATACATACCTGTTTGTGCAGAATAATAAACATCGTTATTAATGTCTAAGCCGGGACTAAGCATCTTAACTTTCTGCTTAGAACTTTCATAGCTTTTTTCATTTCTTGAGAAAAATGAAAAAACACCGGTAACAGACCAGCCTGCCAACGCTTTTTGCGCATCTGGTTTTAATTTCTTAAACGCTAACATCAATAAATTCATATCCTTGTGTTCATCAGCCAAATCCATAATTTGAGTCAATTGGTCATCGTTTAAGTTTTGAGAGTCAATTTTCTTTATTAATTCTTGAGATTCAACCGACCAATCTGCGCTTACTTGCTGTGCAAACAGAGAAGCTATGAGAATATATATAATTATTTTTTTCATTCTATTACCTTTTATTTTAAATAGTCCCGATTAATACCACCCATCCTTCGATACATTCTACTAGCTCTTCGAGCTTCGTAGAA
>PLTG01000026.1 GCA_003165355.1 Candidatus Babelota bacterium
CTCGCTTCTGCCTCTTTTGATGGTGAAGATGTCCGAGTATGTAACACTGCTAGCCCCAAAAGGGCACATATTAGCCTCTTTGAAGACAAAGATGGGCCCAATTCTCAGGAGAATTCTCCCTATATTGATTCAATAGCATTCAGCAGAGATGGAGCTTTATTCGCCTGTGCGGCTTCAGACAAAAAAATTCGCTTATGGCGCATTCTGCAAGGAGAAAAGATCGTCGAAACAATACGTAAAACCCATGCGCATCGCATACAAAAAGTATTATTCAATTCTGATGGCTCCAGGCTCGCCTCTTATGATCATAAAACTATCTGTGTATATGACACCGCTCAGCCACAAAAACAACCCCAAACTTTAACGGACCCAGATGGCGCTATAAGCTCAGTGGCCTTTGATCCACAAGACTCTTCTAGACTTATCTCTGCTTCCGGCAATAGAAAAGTTTCTTTCTGGAAAATCTGGAACTCTTGACTTTCACCCCCCCTATTTCTATTTGTCAAACTTGAAAAAGACTTCGAAAGAGGATTATACTGTAGCAACGATAAAGATTACGCAACTTTAACACGACTCAAGACATGAAAAAAATATTACTGATCGGTCTTTTAAGTCTATCTATGCTTAACGCCAGCGAACATGGACGAGCAAGCTTTGCATACGCACTTTCTTCCGAAGAAGATACAAAAATGCGGGACGAATTACTTCAGGCTGCCGCGCTGAAAAAAGATAATCAGCAAGAAGAAGCGTCAAAAATTTATGACAAGCTCATGAAGAAACTGAAGCAAAGCGATCCGGAATGGAAGCAGTTTTATGGAGACCTTACAGAGCTCATACTAAAAGAGCACGAAAAGGGAGAAATAGAACTACCGGCACGCAAGAAAAGAAGAACGGAAACGGGTAACTGAAATCTGTAACGGAAAGAGAATATGGCGCCGGATTCACCACATGCACATGCACATCTACCCCACCTACCGGGCGTGTATATCTTCAAAAATAAAGATAACGATATTTTATACGTCGGTAAGGCAAAAGATATAAAAAAACGGGTCGGCTCCTATTTCAGAAAACAGACAGACGATTGGAAGATCGATGCTCTTATCAAAGAGCACGCGCTTATCGAACATATCGTAACGCATAATGAGCTTGAGGCGTTACTTCTAGAAGCCCAACTTATCAAAAAATATCAGCCGAAATATAATATCCTCCTTAAGTCAGGCAATCCATTTATCTATCTTCTTTTTACCGATACAGAACCAAAGCTCTTAAAAATTGTCCGGGTAAAAAAAGAAAAGGGCAGCTACTTCGGCCCGTTTATTCATAAAAAAGATGCACGCCGGTGCTTTGAGTATCTGGTAAAAACGTTCAAACTTGAAATGTGCAAAGGCACCATTCAAGGCGGTTGCCTAAATTACCATCTAAATAAATGCGCGGGGAATTGCACCCCAACTTTTGCTCAAAAAGATTATGAAGCACGCTTGGAGCTTGCAAAGCTTTTCCTTGAGGGAAATTATGACAAAACTATCGCTTCTCTGGAAGTGCTTTTAAAAGAATATAATAAGCATTATGAGTTTGAAAAAGCACGCACAATAGCCGATTATATTACTCATATCAACGTTATATTTGCCACGCTCAAGACACGTTTTACCGAGCGGAAATATAACCCAGAAATCACGCAAGCACTGCTGCCAAAATTCAAGCAAATGGAATATTCTGGTGGGTTTTATGAACTCAAAGACCTTTTGGGTTTACCGGAGCTTCCCCACTCGGTTGATTGCTTTGATATTTCACACTTTCAAAGCAGCGCATTAGTTGGGTCGTGCATCAGATTCACCGATGGCTCGCCGGATAAAAACAAGTTTAGGCGCTTTGCCATCAAGACACTCACTGAACAAAACGATTACGCTGCGCTGCATGAAGTGGTTTCTCGCCGCTATAAGGCTGGCGACTTGCCCGATGTTATCTTTATCGATGGCGGCAAAGGGCAACGCAATGCTGTTAAAGACCTGTTCCCCAACGTGCCCTGCATATCGCTGGCAAAACGGGAAGAGCGGCTCTTTACTGAAGGCCACCCGGAGGGCGTTGTCCTCGATTTACACACCGATTTAGGGAAACTTCTGATTGCAATGCGCGATTATGCGCATCACTTCGCGGTAAGCTACCATACGCTTAAACGCTCAAAGGCAACATTTAATCAATCACACCCTCTGATAAAGTCTTGATTTGCATGGCGTATACGCTAAGCTAATCTCTGCATTAACAAAAGTTTTATCTACAGGGAGAAGATATGCTCAAAAAAATTTTACTTGTAAGTCTTGCTGCCATTTTTTGCTTGGATGCAAACCCAAGCAACACCCACAAAATTCTTGAAACATTAGGGCGGAAGGCTCACAGCCAAGAATGCCTTAATAAATCAATGGCTCGCGCGTATGGCACTCTTGCTTTTGGAGTTATCATGACAGGATTACTTCTTAATAAAGAAGAATGTAGCATCAATGAACGCTTGGGCAATATAAACACCGAGGTTAAAAAAGATTGTATGTTGACTGAAAATGAGTTGGCGCAAACATTTGGATTAAGCGCACTCGGTGGATTTTTAGCCTATCGTATTTTTAGAAAAAATATCACTCCCGAGCTTTATTGGATAAGTTCGGTGGCTCGTCAAGCCAATTATATCGGCAGATCCCTAGCCATTCCAGCCGAACGGCATATAGTAGCCATACATAGACTCGAACCAAAGTCCGCACGAGAACGTTATGAAGAGATTCATGGCTGGGGTTATAAAGACCTGCCAACGGCACAAAGATTAATATTTGATAGAGAGATTCTAAAATCCCATGATATAGATATACGTCCAGAACAATTGGCAATCATAGAAAAAGATTTTAAAGACTGGCAAAAAAAGGGTGAGAGTATTTTATTGGCACTCAGAACGGATGAAAAATTTTTAAGTAAATTTAGCGGTAAATCTTCTCAACAAAATCGGGATGCTCACCCAAGCTAGTGAGTATTTGGTGGCATTTATTTTGCAACAATTTTAAATCCGTTATTTCTTCTAAAGCCTGCTCTTGAGATACCACGTTACAATAACAAGGTAAACGATCGCTTTTTAAATGCTTAATGGTTGTCTCTAATTGCGCGGGCCATTCTTGCAGTTTCCACGCAGCGAGAATCGCCTCTGTGCGGTCAACAGACAGCAATCTATTCACGTTCTCTTGCACTGAACCCGCTAAATAATCTTTAGCAAACTGGGTTTCATGTGCGCCACGCGCTATACGCTTTAAATCGCCCCGAGTGGCATGACCAGTTCGCAATTTAACCAATCTATAGGCCCAGAAAGCGAGCACGCCTGAAAGCGCCGCTGTATAGACTATGACTCGTTTGCCAGAAAAATTCTTCTGCACGTCTTGAGCACAATCATCGTGGGTCAGCATCCCTGCAGCCAAAACTGTGGCAGTAGTGCCCACGCCTATCAACCGAGAGTTTCTGCCCATTTTTGATCGAGCATATTCAGCATTTTTTGCCATCAACTCAAGAATAGTGGAATTCTGCTGGGCAATAATTGGCGACAAGAAAAACAGTAAAAGAGATATTTTTATATTCACAGAGTGCCTTTTTAGTATTTTATAGTTAAGTATAACTTTAGCAGATATGGGTAAAACCTACAAGTTTGGATAAATATCCGGCGATACCCGGGATATTCATGCATGGCGATATTAACTAATTTATTACGAGTTGTTGACGCAGTAATAATAAATTTCGCATACTTTCTACAAAACAAGACCCTTCGACCCAGCCTGCGCCATGGATTCGACTGCGCTCACCACGAGCGGCGGCGGGCGGGCTACGCGAGGCGAGAAAATCAAACCGGTGCGTTTTGCACCATGGGAATGACGATGGAAAATTTTTCAAAAAAATATGCTGATGTTCAAATGAGTCTTTTAAATCTTGAAAAGGCTGCAGTTTCATACGAAGAGAATGCAAACCAAACGGATGCTGATGCGCAAAAATTAGTGGGTATGTTTTCTGAAACATTCAATCTCTTTTGCGAGTTACTTTCAGAATACTTGCAAACACATCACAAAAATTTCTCAGCCTCACATAATCTGCAACAGATTATAGAAAATAGTCACAAAGCAGGATTTTTGGCGGAACATGACACTAGAATATTACTTAAGGCGCTCAAAGAAAAAGATGCAACACGCGCTTCGCACAAAGAAGTTTCTTCACCCTCTCACCCAGTACGCCCGCACATTCTAGATGCAGCTCAAGGCTTGGTCGAAGTCCCTTTGATTCACAATATTGAAACATACACAGAAACGATGCAAACTATTATGCGTGAAATCAAGCCCTAAATAATTAATAGCCGCTCGTGGTGAGCGCAGTCGAATCCATGCGGCAAATTTTTTAAGATACTGTGAGAATATATTATGAATGGTGCTAAAGTTAACCCACAACAAGAACAACAAAGTTTCTTAGAACGCTTTTGCCAAAATATCACCGACCAAGCACAACGCGGGTTGCTAGACCCGGTAATCGGCAGGCATGAAGAGATCCGCCGCGTGATACAAATTTTGTCGCGCAGGACAAAAAATAACCCTGTCTTGATAGGTGAGCCGGGCGTGGGCAAAACGGCTATTGTAGAGGGAATTGCCCAGCGCATCGTTTCAAAAGACGTTCCAGAGAGTTTAAAAAATAGCACGATATACGCCCTCGATTTAGGGCTTCTAGTAGCCGGAGCAAAATACCAGGGCGAATTTGAAGAACGGCTAAAGGGTATTTTAAAAGAGATCGAGCAAAAACAAGACCATATTATTCTTTTTATTGACGAGATGCATATGCTCATCGGGGCAGGCTCTGCAGGCGGCGGCATGGACGCATCAAATCTCCTGAAACCTGCACTAGCGCGTGGGCAATTACATTGCGTGGGCGCAACGACGTTAAAAGAGTATAAAAAATATATCGAAAAAGATGCGGCACTTGAACGCAGGTTCCAAAAAGTTCTTGTGGAAGAGCCGACCATAGAAGATGCTGTCTCGATTTTGCGTGGGCTTAAAGAAAAATATGAACTGCACCACGGTATAGCCATTAAAGATCAGGCGCTTGTCGACGCGGTTCGCCTTTCAGCAAAAAATATTCCTGACCGTTTTTTACCCGATAAGGCGATCGATCTGGTAGACGAAGCAGCCTCAATGGTGAAAATGTCTATCGACTCGCAACCAGAAGAGCTTGATAAGCTAGAGCGCCGTTTACGCCAACTTGAGATTGAAAAGGTTGCTCTTGCAAAAGAGAAAAATGACACGGCAAAAGCACGTCTTCAAGAACTTGAAAAAGAACTTTCTACTATCAAAGACGCGCATGCAAAATTATTAAAGCAGTGGAAAGCAGAAAAAGCGCCGCTAGAAAAAATTAATAAGCTTAAAGAGGCTCTCGAGCGGGCAGAGTTTGAATATAAGCGCGCCGAGCGTGAAGGCAACTTTGCCCGAGCATCTGAAATTAAATACGGCACCTTAATAAGCCTTACAAAAGACCTTGATCATCAACGAGAGTTATTCCGTGCATCGTCGACCGGACTTATAAAAGAAGAAGTTGACGAATCAGATATCGCACGCGTGCTTTCACGCTGGACAGGAATACCGGCTGCAAAGCTCGAAGCAAGTGAAAGCCAGCGATTATTACAGATGGCCGATACGTTGAAAAAACATGTTATTGGTCAAGATGAAGCTATAGATGAAATCACGCGCGCCATTCAAATGCATCGAGCCGGGCTTACCGACCCGAATAAGCCGATCGGCTCATTTCTGTTTTTAGGGCCAACAGGCGTCGGCAAAACAGAGGTGGCACGTACTTTAGCAGACTTTTTGTTTGATGACCCAAAACGCATGATCAGAATCGATATGTCTGAGTATATGGAAAAACATGCTGTAGCTCGCCTTATTGGCGCTCCACCTGGATATATTGGCTACGAAGAAGGGGGGCAACTTACTGAAAGTGTCCGCAAGCACCCTTACAGCGTCTTACTGTTTGATGAAATAGAAAAAGCGCACCCTGATGTATTTAATATATTTTTACAAATTTTAGATGAAGGCAGGCTTACAGACAGCCAGGGACGCACGGTATCGTTTAAAAATTGTATTATCATCATGACTTCAAATATCGGTTCGCAGATTATACTCCAAGCGGGAAAAATTACGCCTCAAGTTAAAGATGATATCAAAAAAATAGTGCATACGACATTCAGGCCAGAATTTTTAAACCGTCTTGATGCTATAGTCTTTTTCAAAATGCTTACACAAGATGACGTTAAACGTATTGCACTGTTGCAATTGCAAGACCTTAAAAAACGCGTTGCCGAACGCGATATCATTCTTACCTTTTCCGATGCTGCGATTGATGCTATTGCGGACCTGGGGTACGAAGCAGAATTTGGCGCGCGGCCACTCAAGCGCGCAATTCAACATTATATAGCATCCCCCATTGCGCAGGAACTACTTAAAAATCCTGATGCGAAAAAAATTGTAGTGGATTACAAAGAACATTTTAGGATATGTGCAACATGATTAAAAAAAGAATAGTGCTAGCGAGCCTACTTTTTATAAAACTTCTCGGGTACGATCTGCCTGTAACGATCAATTTAGGATATTCAAATATTCTTGAGGGGGGACCTATTAGGCCCACGCATGGCTTTTATTGGTACCAGTACTTTAATTCCTATCACGCCAAGAAATTTACCGATAATTGCGGCAAGCCACTTGCCAGCCCATTAACTGAACTTAATGCTGTTGTAGGCGCCACACAACTTATCTACCAGACAGAAAAAAATTATCTTTTAAATGCAAAACTGGGCATCGACGTTATCTGGTACTATGATTTTTATTCAAAAATTAATGCACCTACCACTTTAATAAACACGAGTGGCACAGGGGCAAGCGATCCCTATGCCGGGCTGTATTTACAGTGGGACCCTATCATGCGCGGCGATAGGCCTATCTTTGTACACCGTCTTGAGCTTGCAGCATCGTTTCCTGCAGGCAAATATAAAACCGGTGATCTTTTCAACCCTGGCAATGGCTTTTATTATATCAATCCGAATTGGGCCGCTACGTTATTCTTTACTGAACACTTGGCAACATCGCTTCATCTTCATTATATTTGGTCTTCTAAAAATAAGCATACTGGGATCACCGCGGGGCAAGCAATGAGTTTTAATTATAGTTTAGAATATGAACTCATTAAAAACTTCTGGGTCGCGGTTAACGGTTACTACTTAAACCAATTTACGAATAGCAGATTTAATCACAGCCCGCTTCCAGGAAGAAAAGAGCGCGTTTTTTCTATCGGCCCTGCGGCTTTATATTCGCCGAATGATGACCTCTATTTTTTTATGAATCTTTATTTTGAAAGCCAAGCGCGTAACCGTCCACAAGGGGTATCATTCCTCTTGCGCTCCGTAGTACATTTTTAGATTGTTATTTTTTCTCCATTAATTTTCTATTTAAAACTAGCTGCACGTTTTGCGAACACTTTCTTTAATGCATCAAGAGAATCGGGAGTATGCGCTTCAGGCATTTCAACTTCAATCTTCTTTCCAAGTGCTACTTCAACATAATTGCTCACATCTAAAGTCGTTTCACTGAGCCTTTTAGGATGCGCGCTTGCAAAAAAAGCATTTTTAGAATCTTGTGCTATTAGATGAAAAGTAAATTTATCTTGATTTTCATAATACATACTAAAAACACAATTTTTCATGACTTTGTTTTTGTATACAAGTTTATCGATATAAAAAGTGGTATCTTTGCCTTCAATGCCTTTTAGTGGAGCAAAAATTTTACATAAATCTATAAAAGTAAGTTCCGGTGCGCTGATTTGTGAAAAGTGATACGCATCACTTGCATCCATGTATACCATGCGCATCTGAGCATCTGTCTTAGGTATAATTAACTTAAAAGGGATTATTGGAGCATACAAAAAAATCGCTTTGACTGTTTTTTTGATCTTTAATTCTTTTTCCCGAGTTTTTCCCATCACTTTTGAAATCACCGCATAATCATCATTTTTATTGGTCGCTATGCGATTAATTCCTGTAGTAGAAAACCATTCTGTTCCGGGCAAGCGAATTTGAGGAAAATTGCTCACAAGAAAGAGAGTATTTTTTTCGTCTACGGATAGTTTCAAGAAATTCGCATTGGATAAGATTTGATAATAATCGGGCATATCAAATTTAATACTAGCCAGAGAAGAAAATAAATTATTGAACAAGATTAAATGCTCCCCTATTAAAGAGGCAGGAGCATCGGCTGGCGAAAGAGCAATAATGGGAAAAGAATAGTATCTCTGAACAGCACTTTTATCGCTTGCCTGTTCTTCAAAAGCCTTTATTTTATTAACTCCTCCAGCATAACACGAGTGATAGAGTAGAATTTTGGTATTAATTTTCTTTTCTAGAAAACCCATAAATTTCGTAAAATCTGAAATCCTAAGCCCCGTAATGGAATTATTAATGACCCCATGCCCAATACAATAGACCATCCACAAAATACGAGAATTGCGCTTGAAAAGTTTTTCAAGAATATTCTCTATAGGCGATGAATTATCACCTCCCGGCACATAAACATCTACTTGACCCCAATCAATCTCCGACAAGTTCTCACCATTCAATCCTTCTATGGAAGTGTTGATAGGAAATAATATATAAAAATCCTCCAATTGCTTAATTTTAAATCGCGATTTAATATATCCTGTTGCCCGATCAGGGTCATGAAAGTCATGGTATTTTAACAATGCCTTAACAACAGATTTTGAAGCAATAATAGGGAATCCGTTATTATTCATGATTGCTCCGGTGAGAATCACCGTAGACATGAATGGCTCATCAAAATTTGTTTTTTTTGCATCTTCATAATCTTGATTTTCCCGATCAATAACAAAGATAATTCCCTGCTGTTTATATTTACAGCAATCCTGCAGCTGGATATAGGTATTTTCCACAAAACCAAACACCCCGGACAACAAAAATTGAAGATAGAGTGAATTTTCTACCATACTATTTCTCCTTTAGTTTTTTATTATCCTGAACACGCTGCGCAAGCACCTGCTTGAGCTCAGAAAGAGAATCAAATTTGTGCGATTCTGGCGCTATGCTTTCACCTTCTTCTTCCAAGACTGCCTCGTTATAATTTTGAACATCTATAGTTGTTCGGTACAGGAACCCCGGATCAGTATCTGCAAAAAAAGCATCTCTAGATCTCACCAATTGAAAAGTAAACCTATTTTCCTCTTCGAGAAACATATCTAGAACACAATTGTGCATAATTTTATCTTTGTATATAAGCGTATCAATATAAAAGGTGATATCTTTATTATCACTTAATGGGGCAAAAATTTTACATAAATCTATGAATGTAAGATCTGGCGCATCGATTTCTGAAAAATGATACGCATTGCTTGCATCCATGCATACCATGCGCATCTGAGCTTTGGTTTTTGGTATAGTTAACTTAAAAGGGATTATAGGGGTATAAAGAAAAATCGCCTTGGCTGTCTTTTTAATCTTTAATTCTTTTTCTCGGGTTTTCCCCATAACTTCTGAGATAACCAGGTACTCATCATTTTTATTAATAGCTATGCGATTGATCCCCGCAATAGAAAACCACTCTGTTCCAGGCAACCTAATTTGAGGGAAGTTGCCAACCACAATTTCAGGATTTTCTGGGCTTGAAGAATGAGATTTCAAAAACAGTGCATCGATTAAAATAGTATAATAATCGGGCATAACAAATTTAACGTTAGTCAAAGAAGAGAATAATCTATCAAAGTCAATTGGATACTTGCTTGTCATAGAAGCATTAGCATCAGTGGGCGAAAGAGCAATAATAGGGAAGGGGTAGTTCCTTTGTATCATGCTTTTATCATTTGCCTGCTCTTCAAATGCTTTTATTTTGTTAATGCCTCCACAATAACATGAGTTATAAAGTAAAATCTTGGTGTTTATTTTCTTTTCTAGAAAGGCAAGAAATTTCTTAAAATCAGAAATTTGAAGCCCCGCAATTGAATCGTTAATGAGGCCATGCCCATTACAATATACCATCCATGAGACATGAGAATCTCTTTTAAATAGTTTTTCAAGAACCTTTTCTATGGACATTAAGTGATCACATTTTGGTACATAATGGTACACTTGCTCCCATTGAATCTGTCGTAAATTTTTAATATTAAATCCTTCTGTAGGGGTACCAGGAGGGAAAAGCACATAAAAATCTTCCAATTCTCGAATCTCTAAATGCGAGAAAATATATTCCTTTCTCTTGATAAGCTCCGGATGGAAATCGATGTAGTTTAATAGTGTCTTAACGACAGATTTTGAAGCAACAATAGGAAACCCTTCATTATTCATAATTGCCCCATGAATGCTTATCGTAGACATAACGTTTTCTTTGAATCCTTCTTGACGAGCCTCTTCGTAATCACTATTTTCGCGATCAATAATAAAGACAATGCCCTCTTGCTTGTATTTACAGCAATCCTGCAGCTGGATATAGGTATTTTCCACAAAACCAAACGCCCCGGACAACAAAAATTGAAGATAAAGTAAATTTTCTACCATCCTATTTCTCCCCTGTGGCCTCCGCACGTACCCATTCGACTTCACTCAGGGCGAGCGGGGCTCTCAAAATTCTTTCTCATTAAATTAATCCTAAATCATTAAAATACAGCTTGTAAATGGTATAAATTGTAGCTAGATTGAAAACTATCGATTTGCTCTTTTAAAAAATGGTAGTATCGATAGACTAGAAATAAATTAAAAACAGTTTTTATACTCAAGGAACTCTTATGGCATTACTTCAAGGATTACTAACCACCCTTTTTGTTATTCTATGCTTTATGCTTATCTTTATTATCTTGCTTCAAAAAGGTAAAGGCGGCACGGGGCTTTTCAGTAACATGGGCAACGCAAACGTCAAACTTTTCGGTGGCTCAGGTGGACAAGATCTCTTTCAAAAAATAACCTGGGTACTAGCTTTTCTCTTTCTTGGCGGATCATTAGCGCTTGCTCTTATGCGCAATAAAGGAACATTGCAAACTTCACGTATTTTAGACCAACAAGTAGCTATGCCGCAAGCGCAAGAAGAAGCTCCTGAAATGGCTACAGAAGAACCACAAGAGTAAGTAAAAAACTATGCTCATCAACGCATTGAATTATATTGGAAGAAAAACAATTGATGCAACGCATTGGCTTGCAGATGAATTTTTAAATCTCTGTTCGTCGATTGGTGAGTTCTTATTCTTTCTAGCAACAACGCTGCGGGTATTTTTTACCACGCGCCTTAAATTCAGCAAACTTATCGAGCAGCTGATGCGAGTCGGTGTAGAGTCTTCAAGCATTATATTCCTTACCGGATTTTCAACCGGCCTGGCGCTCGCATTACAAACCTATATAGGGTTTCATCGTTTTGGCATAGAGGAATTTATCGGTACAGTCGTCGCTCTGGGCATGACGCGCGAGCTCGGGCCAGTTCTAACTGGGCTCATGGTAACCGGCAGATGCGGGTCAGCAATGGCTGCTGAGCTGGGGACCATGGAGATAACTGAACAAATTGATGCACTTAAAACATTGAGCATCAACCCTTTTCAATATCTCATTGTGCCGCGCATACTTGCAAGCACACTCATTTTGCCCTTTCTTGCCATATTTTCTATGGCGTTCGGCATACTGGGGGGTTATATGCTATGCGTCTACAGTTTAGATATAAGCCCTGATGCCTATATGTCGAGCATTAAAGAATTTGTAGAATTTTCTGACATTAAAGGTGGATTAATAAAATCGAGCTTTTTTGGCTTTATTTTATCATCGATAAGCTCATATAATGGCTATATTACTACCGGTGGTGCGCGTGGTGTAGGGATAACCACTACCCGCAGCGTAGTGCTTGGCTCTATCCTTATTTTGATAGCGAACTACTTTTTAAGCTCCATTCTCTTTCAAACGGGAATTTCATGATACAGATCAAGCAGCTGACAAAAGTTTTTGATAAACAGGTGGTTACTGACCATCTTGATCTTGATATCCCTGAAGGGAAAATGACCTGCATTATCGGCAGATCTGGCGAGGGTAAATCTGTTCTCTTAAAGCAAATTATCGGGTTGATAAAACCGACCAGTGGCAATATCTATATAGACGGTGTCGATATTGTGCAACTTACTGAAAAAGAGCACGATACTATCTATGAAAAATGTGGCTACGTCTTTCAGTTTGCAGCACTCTTAGATTCATTAACCATTTTTGAAAATGTAGGAATCTCTCTTTTAGAAAATGGCAGAGACAGGGATGAAGTCCGTAAGATTGTCATTAAAAAGCTTGAAGAGGTTAATTTAAGCAAAGACATTCTTGATAAATACCCTTCTGAGCTTTCAGGGGGCATGCGTAAGCGGGTGGGCCTTGCCCGTACACTCATTAGAAACCCCAAAATCGTCTTATACGATGAACCAACCACCGGGCTTGACCCTATCACTTCCCGCGTGGTGCACGAACTCATGGCCGCTATGCAGGAAAAATTGAAAATCACCAGCATAGTCATTTCGCATGATATTGAAATATTCAAATATGTCGACTATATTGCCCTTCTTCACGAGGGTAAAATACGCTATTTTGGCCCGGCAGCCACCATTTGGGAATCTACCAACCCGTATATCTACCAATTCATCCGTGGCCTGCCTGAAGGCCCTATACAAACAGAAAAACAACAATAACCTATTAAACATAACGGATGACCATGTATTATTTATTACTATTATTTTTAATTGGCACTGCAACTTCCTTAAATGCCAGCGGCAAGCCTCTCACCAAACAAGAGATATTGTTTAATCGTGTAGAGCAAGAGCGCAAAAGCAAGCGTGATGCAGAAAAACAACCACGCAGTAACTTAACAGCTGCACAAAGAAACATCGAATCATTGCTCTTTCAACGAGTCGAAGCGGCTCGAGTAAGAAAGCATCGAGAAGACAAAAAATCTTCAAAAAGATAGTCGAGTACATTCAGCCCTCTATATTGTTTATTGACAATTAGAATTATATATCTATAAACTGATAATAAATAGAGTATATAGAGGGTAAAATGAATAAAAGTATTATTATCAGTTTCTTGATCAGCATGGCATCACTGAGCCTGTACGGGGCTGAAGCCAAGCCCGTGCTTCCAGCAGAGGGCGCATCCCAGGGATCAACAGCGACCTCAGGCTGGTTCCCAAGCGCGGCCGCTATATCTGATAAGATTCCAAATATTCCACTACCCGATTTTGCAAAAATCACTGAAAGATTCTCTGGGGTCTTAAAGCAGGCTAAACCCTATCTACCGAACTTCGACTACTCCGCCCTTGGCGAGCGGCTAAAGAACGCCACGCCACAGGAACAAGGGGTTCTTTTGGGAACTCTGGCAGTTGCAGCTTTGTATGGGGGATATAAATACAATCAATATCGCACGAGTTCAACAGCGCAATCAATCGATAACTCACTTGAATTTATAACCAAGATAATGAAAAATCCTCAGTTTTTACGCGAAGCTTGGGATGACACTAAAAGCGAAACTAACCCGACTACGATAGTTTTTCAAAAGCAAGCTGGTATTGTAAATGCTTTAGGGCTGAGCCTATCAACGTTAAAGAATAAATCTTATAATCAGAATCCAAAAAAAGATATCTACATCGCCATAGATGATTTATCAACAGATATTATATACATTAATGGCGTTTATAAATTCATAAAAAATAATGCGGCAAAAGCGGAAGAAGCAAAAAATGAAAAAGCTGTCGCTATCGAGAAAAACAGCATATTTCTCTACTTAAAATTGCTCCAGACGCGCAACGACTACAAGCCAGAAACATTGCCCTTTATTCTAAACAAAATTAATTTATCAGA
Source organism: Candidatus Babelota bacterium (assembly GCA_003165355.1). Lineage (GTDB taxonomy): Bacteria > Babelota > Babeliae > Babelales > Babelaceae > BOG-1370. Next base: position 13,912 of record PLTG01000026.1, read on the forward strand.
TTATTTGGCAAAAGAAGAAAAATTCAAACCACTTACTCCAATAAAAAATGTCTATTTTATCGTTCAAAGTTACGTTCAAAAACCAGAAGATAATTTAAATATAAAGACGCTTAAAAATACGGTTATGCAAATACTTTTCGGTGGAGCATTCTATCAAGCATTACGCATGCCAGCAAAATATAAAACGGAAATCCCTGAATTTGAAAAATTGTTTAAATTAATATCTTCAAAAGAAGACAAAAATGACATCATTAGACAAGCAAAACGATGCCGCTCTATAATTGCCAACCGGGACGATTTCCCAGAAGCAGACAAATGGTTGATGGTTCAAGATTATCTGGAACAGTTTAAAAAGCCTTTTACATTGCAGGAAGAACCGCGTGGAAAAATGGTTTCTTCAACTCAAACACAAACAGAGAAGCCTGCAGTGCTCGAATTTAGCCATGGTCTANNATCAGCCACGACAGAAACCAGAGAAACACAACCTGCTTCTACAACGCCGGAATTGCCATTGTTCGATAACCCTTGGGAAGAAAATTCTGAGTTAACAAAATCAATGAAAAATCAGACTTATGCTCTCTCACAGCCAGAGAGAGCAGGAGTCATTAAAAAGCTTAAAGAAGAAGAGGCAAAAAAATCTCAGCAGCCACCAAAAAGAGCAGCCGAAGCGCCGAAGTCTAGTGCGCCTAAAAAAGAACGGTCCAGCTCATACTGGAACCCGTTAAATTGGTTTACCATATGATAATTAAGAAAGAGAATCCTATGAAAAATAAATTTTTAATGTCTTTAATTCTCGTACTAACAATGAGTATATTACAGCTTAATTATCTCGATGCTGTACAAGGTAAATTCTCGCTAGACGACCCCGACGCATGGTCCTTTAGCAAACTTTATTCAAACCTATCGTTTCCGGAATGGGCAAAATTCAGCAATCTTAGCATGCCATCAACGCCGCAATGGATATCTAATTTTGCACTGCCTGATTTGAAACTTTCAACTCCAGAATGGATATCTGATTATGCCCCTTCCGTGCCGACAATATCTTCCGAAAGCTTTAGCGAATTAATGCCATCACAACAAACGGCTATCATAGGCGCACTTTCAGTTGGCGGGCTCTACGGCGCCTATAGGTACCACAAAGCTTATATAAAACCGACGCCTGAACTCATAAATGATTCCATCAAATTTATGGAAGAAATTATTCAAAATCCATTTTCATTTCATAAGCAAAATATAATAACATCATCTGAGATAGAAAAATTAAATAGAAAACTTTTAGAAAAAGAATCTGAAGTTATGCGCGCCCTCGGATTAACATCATCATTTTTAAATCCAAACAGCTATCTATCTCTACTGTTCCAAAAAGAATTAGCTACGATAAACACATTTTTCACATTGTTAAATTCTTTCGATTATTTGACTTTGGATCAGCTCAAGAGAGATCCGAATAACGCTGTTGTACGGATCGTCGAAACGTCTAGCTTGAAAATATATTTTTATCTCTTGCAAGCATTGAACGTATATGAACCGACAACACTCAACAAACTTATAAAAGATATAAACGCGGATAACGACTATAAGCCCACTTTCAATCTTAAAAATAATTCTGCTATAGCAAGTTATTATAAAATTCAAGACGCATTACAAAATGTAATCAATTTTAAATGTCAACAATGTACCCTAGTAACTATTAATAGAAAGATTCAAAACATTGATAGATTGCTGCAGGATATCGCTTATCAGCTTTATGGCAGCCGCTATTTAAGGATTTTCTTAAGATCATCCAAAAAACAAGAACTGCAAGAGCTGAATGATTTATTCACCACACTCAAAGAAGCACTTGTTGAAACAGGCAAACGTGCGGATGCAGAACAAAAAGTGGCAGATTCTCTTACTAAAATTACCGACCGCTTACCGGAAGCAGATAGATGGCTCATTGTTGAAGATTATTTGAGCGATACCAAAGAAAGCTTTTATCTGCAGATTGCTCGCCCCCAGCCGATGCAGCAACAAAGACCGCAACAAAACCTTGGACAACAACAAGGACAACAAGCGCGCCAGCAGCAACAGCAACAACAAATAATCAATATTAATCCTATACTCCAGCAGCAACAGAATCCACAGGCACTTCAGCGGTACACGGGTCCTCATGACAATCAATAAATTAATGCTCGCACTACTCACGCCCTTCACTGCTCTACAAGCAAGTGATTGGCCACAAAACTCACTAGAGATACCAGAAATAAAAACAGAACATGTTGCGGGCGGCGCTGCTACCGCGGCTCTCGCTGGAGCAGGCATATACGCTTACCATAAATCGTACGTCGCGCCCAACTTAAAGACAATCGACGAAGCAATTGCATTTACGCAGTGGCTGCTCCAGAACCCATTTGAATGGTACACCTCTAGAGTTGGCACGCAAGCATTTGAAAATGCAAATGCTTTTTTAAATCAGCAGCAAGAAATAGTGCTGCGCGCGCTTGGTATTGCACCGTCATTTACCAACTTAAAAACATATACGGCGTACCAATATCTTTTTGCAAAACCACAAGAACTCCTCACGAATGTTAATACACTTTTTGATAAACTAAAAACTGTCACAGGAAAAACTGTTGATGGCCTGACATATGAATCTGAATTAAATGGTAAAATTAAAAAAGATGCGGCAACCGTATACATAGAGCTTCTGCAGATGCGCAATACATTTGATAACGAGACACTGCAAAATCAAGTTAATAAGGTACTAAAAAATGTTGAAAGGCACCTGGAGATATTGGATGGGATCAGCGATTCATATCAAAAAATAATCGCGAAAATAATCGTTTTCATTCAAAATCCATATACCTTTCACTGTAATCAAAACGAATGTACGCCCAATGATATACAGAAAATAAAAAAACAACTAGATGCTTTCGAGCAAGAAATTCTGGGTATAATACCGGGAAATCGATTGTTTGCATCAAAAAAACGTAGAGATCTCGAGGCCGCAATCAACATCCTTTTCGGGATTGTGAATGATAACATATACACTCAAGATTATGGAGTTGAAGAATCTATACAGGCAAGCGCACGCAAATGCATCGAAATATGTGTAAGCATGCTTTCTGTTAATGATTTATGTACCATGGTAAAAAACTCAATAAAGTAGCCTCTTGAAAAAGCTGACAAGCCGATGGTGGCGATCGGAAATTCTGACAGTGACGAAGACGAGTTTTCAGAATCCGAAGAAGAAACTAAACCTGAAAAGACCCCACAAGAGATGGGATTCAAACTAATGAGCGGGAAATGGGTTTTGCCACAGGGAGACAAGATATATGATCAGCAAGGCAACGAGCTCGACCCAAAAACGCTTGAGTTTCTAGAACAATAACGCACCTCATTACATAACGTGATGAACGCTGTTTCTGATAGAATTTTCCGATATACTTGACAAATAATTCCTTCCCAGCAAATATTGTATCATACAAATGACTAGATCCTGAAACGAGTTCAGGATGACACCACGGGAAGAGTTATCCTAGCCTAATGTGCACGATATAAAGGAAAACAGGGATGTATAAACAACCCCCTATCTGGATTATAAACAGTACCTTATCTCTATTCTTTATCTGCATGCTTATTTTTGTAATCGCAACTCGTTACAAAGTTCCCGCACGCACACAACTTTCAGTCTCATACGTGCCAGCAGCTCCGGTCAAAGATGTTTCAAAAATAGATATCTCACAAATTTACCGTAACGACCTTTTTAATACCTACAAAGAGACGCCGGCGCAGACTGCTCCACAAGAAGAGAAAAAATTGCAGCTTCCGCCACCACCATCACCACGTGCCGCAGCTACCGTAGAACGCCGCCCCGTGCAGTTTCTCGAGCCCCTGGCTGTAACGCTCAAGGGCATTATGTACTCTACACAAGAACAACATAATCGCGTGGTTATTGAAGATAAAAAATCTGGCAAAGAAAAATTATACAAAGTGGGCGATGCGCTAGAAGATGCAGAAATTGTAAGAATTTATTATAATAAGGTTATGCTTATTCGATCAAACGGCCAGCAAGAGACTCTTTTTGTTTCACCACAAGACGCGCAAAAAGACCCACAATATAAGCATGAAATAGTATGGCAAAATATTATTCATCAAAAAGCGCCTACGGAATTTATGATCGATAAAAACCACTTTGTTGCAGCGATTAAAAATTTAGCAGAGTTTATAGACATGCTCGATATAACTACCGCATTCAAAAAAGGTAAAACTATCGGCTGCCGCATCGGTGCGTTAAAACCTCAAACTGTTGGCCCTGCGCTGGGATTATTACCAAATGATGTGATACTTTCTGTTGACGATATTCCAACTATTACTACTAATGACCGTGTAGAGATATTCACTAGAATAAAAAACATGGGCGAGCAAGAGACGGTATCGGTTAAAATTTTACGCAATGGCAATGAGATAGTACAGCACTATTCCCTTACGCCGGAATCTCCCGTTGAACCGGAGCCGGAGCAGCCGCAAAGCGCATTGCCAGCAGAATTGCAACATATGCATGACATGAGCAGTAAGTTAGTTGCCGAATCGCACACAACAAAAAACCCTATGGTTGAGCAAATACATAAACAAAATCTTTCTGCGATGACCACAGCCACCGCGCCATCATCACTTTTACAACAGGTGCCTACGTAAGATATGAGAAACACTATGAAAATAAAATCACTTTTAATTTTTTTAATCGCTATCGTTTCAACGCAACTTTTAGCAATGCCTCTCATTGATTACATAAAAAGCGATACACAGTTAAAACTTGAAGCTGAAAAGCCGGGCTATATTCATGATACCTATCTCAATGAATTTACCAACCCGTGGGACGAGGGCGACCCTGATGAAAAAATAGAGTTCCGCTTTGAAAATGCATCGCTTTCAACATTTATAGAATATTTTGCTGAACGCTTTAAAATAACTTTTCTCTTAGATGAAGCGCTCAACCCACTGCCAACAGGTGCCGGAAAGGTCGAAGGGAACAAGATAACCTTTAGTACCAATAAACCATTCTCTAAAAAAGAGGCATGGGGTATCTTTACTTCATTTTTAGATCTTGCTGGATTGACGGTTATACCAGGACCATCGCCACGCGTATTTAAAATCGCTCCCGTTGATCAAAAATCTCCTCTCAGCCCTGGCAAAAATCCACTACCACTTTTCATTGATACTGCGCTGGAAGAATTGCCGTCTGATGATACGGTAATCCGCTATATTGTTTTTATTAAAAATACGGGACTTGATGTTATCGGTAATGTGATCGAACAGATTAAAAGCATAAATTCACCCCGCGTTATCGGTGTGCCCGATATGCGTGCGTTTATTTTAACCGATAAATCGTCCAACATTAAAAATATGTTGGCGATCATCCGTGAATTGGACCAATCGAGCCCCGCTGAGATTTTACGCGTTTTAAAACTGGAACGCATTGATGCATCACGCGCAGTAGCTCTTTATAAAGATTTAGTTAAAACTGACGAGCCATCTTTAACAGCGCGCCTTTTGGGGCAACGTAAAAAGCCGAGCACCAATTACTTTTCAGATAATGTCCGCCTGACCCCAATACCACACATGAATTCCATTGTTATGATCGGAACCAAAGAAGCGGTCGGCCGCGTATACAACTTCATTCAAGACACTCTGGACAAACCTTCTGATGCCTTAACATACAGACCATTTTTCCCCTACAAACTTAAGCATAAAGATGCAGCGGATATGGCACGAATTTTAAATGAAGCGGTGAAATTCCAGATAGGGACCGAGGCACAAAAGAGTGGCGGCGTGCGCGACGGTGATAAATTTTTTAAAAATGTATATATAGCTCCTGAACAGTCGAGCAATAGCCTTATTATCTATGCCGAGTACGAAGATTATACAAAAATTGTTAATCTCCTTAAGAGAATCGATGTCGAAGAGCAACAAATTGCCATTAAGGTTCTGCTGCTCAATATAGATCTGACTGAAAATAAAGACATTGGTACGCAGTTGCGTAATAAGATACCTGGTGTTAATGGATTGCTCGGCAAAAATGTCAATTTCCAGACATCTGGCCTTGCAGGAACCTCCTCGCCGGTGATTGAAAACCCTAATGGGACTGGCGCTACGCGTCTTTTAGGCGACTTGATTAACCTTGCGCAGCTAGCAACTGTCGGTTCCACGCTGTTGACATTGGGTTCAGATATATTCGGCGTATGGGGACTTTTTACTATCTTAGAACAATACACTAAGACATCTGTTGTATCTAATCCATTTTTAGTTACCACAAATAAATACCCTGCCACTATATCGGTGGGTGAAATACGTCGGGTGCTTGATTCTCAAATTCAAAACTCTGGCAACACGGTCGGCGCATATAAAGATATGGCAGCGAACCTTACCATTGCCGTCACTCCACAAATTAGTGGCGCTGATGGTCTTATAACACTCGATGTTGTAGTAAATTTTGAACAATTCACCAGCCCTGCCGGCCAGAACACGGTAACCTCTGGTAACAGGACCAAAAAAGCGGTCAGCACGAGCGTGATTATGGGCAATAACGAAGTTCTTGCGCTGGGTGGCTTGATACAAGATACTGTTACTGACGTCGTTACCAAAGTTCCTATTTTAGGTGATATACCGATACTTGGTAACCTCTTTAAAAATACCGTTAAAGAGACTGATAGAAGCAGCCTTTTAGTGCTCATTATGCCTGAAATTATTCCAACTGATAGTGATGAGGTTGCTGATAAAATTACTGAAGATAAAATTCTTGACACCAAGGCGATCTTTTACGGCGAAACGAAACAGCGTGACCCATTCTTGCGCTGGTTCTTTAAAGATCAAGTTCGTCATGGGGAAGCGGTTATCGACGAATTTGTGCAGCTTAAAGATAAATATATCGATGAGAGCCAGTATGCACGCATTGAAAAACCTTTACGTCTTAAAAAAACGCCGTTCCGCTCATTAATTCATGAAGTTGGGGAAGATAATAATGAAGAGGCACCTGTTGTAAAAGAATCGGCTATTCCTTTACAAGAGGCATCTTCCCAAGTAACGCGTATGGCGCAAGCCCGTTATGGCAAAATAGAAAATGAGGACAATGATCAGGAGAAGGCAGGATGATACTTTCATACTTATCTCAGCTGAGGTCACTATTTTTGCCCGAATCGTTCAACGGGTATTACCTAACACCTAGAAAGCTTGTTGGTCTCGAGATTCAAAATGCATTTGTGTTTGCCACCGTGGTCTCCGCGCACGGCCATAAAAAAACGATAACCGGCTGCTTCCAGCAAGAGATCGCGCAGGATGAGCTTATTCCGCTTGATGAGCGTGTCGTTGATGCGCTTACAAAAATAGCTGCTTCAATTGGCGCCTACGACGAACTTACGCTCTCCATTTCAAATAATTTTATTATTTTCAAAGAGATCACCGTGCCATTTTTAGATATCGATACAATTAAAATGGTTGTCCCTTTTGAAGTTGAGCCGATGCTCCCTTTTGCACTCAATGAGGCATTTATCGATGCGTTTATTGTAAGCCAGGATAAAGCAGCGCTTAAAACAACAGTGCAGGTTGCCGCTATCAAACGGAGCACAGTCGCATCGTATGTAGCGCTTTTAAAAAGTGCCGGGCTTACCCCGACTAAATTTTCTGCTCATCTTTTTGAATTTTATTCGGTCTATAAAGAGATCCCTGAGTTTCATAACGATACCACCCCGACGCTGTGTATAGAAGTTTTAAGCGATTCGCGGCAGTTTATAGCCATTGCCGATGGGCAATTAAAAAATATTCGCATTATTCCACGCGGCTTGAACGATGCCCGCTTTATGCAAGATATTCAATTCACTCTTGATACATTCAATAACTTACTCCCAGAAGGGAATAAAATTCAAAAAATTCTGGTGGCTGTCTCAACCCCGGAGAGCAAAGAACTGGTAAACCAAATCCATGAAAGCACCGGGCTTAAAACCGAAGAATTTTTATTGTACAAAGTGGTGCATAACAACACTATAAAGGCTATCAACAGTGTGCTTTTAACGACGCCATTTATAGCGGCTATCGGTGCTGGTCTCGATTTACCCTATACACGCACCATCAACTTCTTGCAGGATGAATTTGAGCCACATAATGACCCGTTACTCTTTAAACAAATTATCACCGCATCTGTTATTGCGTTAATCACATTCGCTTCACTGATTATCCATACGCAACTGACACAGCAAAAAATTAAAAAAGAGATTGCTGCAGCCGGACAAGAGGCAAAAACGCGCCTGGCTAAAGAATTGAGCCTCCCTTCCGGGCAGACTAAAGGCGAACTTAAAAGCGTGATCAATGCTGCTAACGCCTATATATCAAAACAGGAAGAGGTATGGTTCGCGCTTTCAAGTCAAAATAGATACTCATTTTTACATTATCTACAAGAGCTTTTTAGGCGACTTGATACGCAGGCGCTTGGTCTTTCACTCACCCTGCTTTCTATTAACGATAGCAATAGCATTATGACTCTTGAGGGTGAGGTAAAAGATTGGGACGCACTTTCAAAATTGGATCAAGAGCTCAGCAGACCCAATAGCATGTTCACGCTAGTGAACCACCCACAGCAACCAAAATTCTCCATTAAAATTAACCTCAATAAAAATTATAAGGAGGATTAATGAATTTTACCGAATCGATACGCAGCTTTTTTACGACCAAAAATAGACGTGACCTCATGATCTATTATGGTGTTTTTGCGGGTGTCTTTCTGACGATTGCTGCTATTATCATTTATAGCCACTTTTCTACCATGGCGCGCTTATCACAACAATTAAAAGATATTAATAAGCAGAGAAGCAGTGCTCAAAAGATACTTATTAAAAACAAAGAGATACTTGCGCAGCAAGAGGCGGTCAAAGATATATTGCAGCAGGAACCAAATTTTTATATAGGGAAATATTTCACCAACGACCTTATGCAGCAGATTAATCTCCCTATTACCTCAGGCCCGGATCTTTCTGAAACTGATGTAGGCAATGGTTTTATCGAGCGCAAATTAACCGTGACGTTTGGACACATAAATATGAAACAACTTACGGAACTTCTTTTGAAAATTGAGCAAAAAGAACGTGTATACACCAAAGAACTGAAAATCACCAAAGATATTAAAGATGGTCTTCTGAATGTAACCTTAATTATTGCGACATTAGAGCCACAACAAACCCCAGCGTAGTTAAATTATGGAAATGAAAAAAATATTTTTTTATATCACGGCGATACTTATAACGAATATCGGCTTTTTGCCGCTACTTGAGTGTAAACTCAAGCTTATAGATTTTAATTTTAATGATACCGAGCTGACCGATATCATAAAGATACTTGCAGAAACGCCGGGAGAGGAAAAGAACATTATCCTTCCGCAAGGTGCAAATGCTATTAAACAAAAAGTTAATATCCATCTTCCAGAAAAAATATCGATTAAAAAAGCCTGGGAATATGTAGCAACATTTTTAAATCTTGCCGGCTATACCATGATTACACACATTGGCATGGATCAGGTTGTTAAAAATGATATCAATAGCAACCGGGATACTCTACCTATTTATGTAGGTTTCAATCCGCAAGATTTTCCACATACAGAAAACAAAATCAGAGCTATCGTCTATTTAACAAACCTTAAGGTTCCAGAAAAATATGACGAAAAATCCCCAGACCCAATTAACCAGATTTTAACCGATATGCTTGCGTCGACTAAATCTGTTGTATACGATCAAAAGTCTAATGCTATTATTGCTGCAGATTCGGCGAATAAACTTGCGACAGCATTTAATATTATCATGCTTCTTGACCGTTCTGGCGACCCGAATGTTGTAGAGGTTATACAACTATACAACACCGATGCAACTGGGATTGCAGAGCTTGTAAAAACTCAAATTCTTGCACTTACTGGCGATCAAAAAGGTGCATTGAAAGCAGATGTAAAATCTGAAACTGGCCTTTATTTTGGTTCTGGCACGGTGCATCTCATTGCCGACAATCGCTTAAATTCGATTATTCTAACGGGGGCCGGGCCAGCTATAGAGCGGCTTCGCGATCTTATCTCTATGCTCGATCAACCTGCTGAATCGGGCAAATCTATACTCCATGTGTATGAGTTACAATATCTGGAAGCGGATAAATTTGCACCTGTGCTCGCTAATCTTGTAAAAGGAGGCACTGAAACAGCACAATCGACTAAGGATGCCCAGGGCAACACTAATAAATTATTTGAAGGTGTTATTGTCCTGGCAGAATCTAAACTCAAGGAGACCGTTAAAAAATATGATGCTCCGACAGGGGAAGCGGCACTTGGTACCTTAAAAGGTGAAGAGATTGAACGTGGAGGCAACAGAATTATTGTCACCGCTCGTTCAGAAGATTGGTTACGCATAAAAGAGCTTATTATCTCTCTTGATATACCACAACCTATTATTATTGTTGAAGTGCTCGTGATTGACGTGACTATTAACGAAACAAAAATTTTAGGGGCTCAATTACGTAACCTTAATGCAGAAAATATAGCTAAAGGGATTACCGAACAGTCGGCCTTTCTTAATAACCCTATATTGAACACGGTGGTAACTGGCGGGATCCCTACAGTTGTCCCTGAGCCGGCAAAATTGGCAGCAGATTTATTAAGTTTAGTATTCCCTGCGTCTGCCTCAGTATTGACACCAAAAAATGCCTTTAGTATTGCACAAAACTTAACAACGCCCGTTACTGGTTCACCCGGCTCTCTTATTATGTCATTTAATGACCCTAATGGCTCAGGCATATGGGGCGTGCTACAAGTGCTCGATTCATTTAGCGATTTAAAAGTACTGTCGCATCCTTTTTTAGTAGCTAAAAACAATATGCAAGCAGAAACTGTTATCAGTACCATCCGACGTGACCAGGGCCAAGCATTTGCTGGTCAGGCTGCGGTTGTGTCTCAAAAAATTGAGGATATTGAAGCTCGCTTGCGTGTGGGGGTTGTGCCGCGTGTCAGCTCCATAGACCGCGTTAATATGCAAGTGGCAATCGATGTGCAGGAATTTACGAGCAACTTGGCTACCGATTATACGCGTAACACCCGAACCGTGAATACCAATTCGAATATCAGCAGCGGACAGGTGCTCGCGCTCGGCGGCTTGGGGACATTAACAGAAACAGAAAGTACTTCAAAAATTCCTATTTTAAGTGACATTCCGATCATTGGCCCACTTTTTCAACAGAGCAGACGAACAACCTCTCAGGTGAACTTACTCATTCTTATAACGCCTACCATTATTCAACCTAAAATTCGGGGCGGTATTGAAATCTACACCCGTGATAAGGTGGCCGGTGGCTTTGAAGTATTTGAAACACAAAGTGTTATTGGCAACCCGCGTGATCCGGTGACCCATTGGTTCTTCAAAAGCAAAATTGAAGATGCAAAAGAGACAGCAAACGTCTATCTTGCAGAAGCTGAGGGTGATTTTGTAGTTGAGTTTCAAAACGCTCGCCAGCAGAAACGTGACAATACCAAACCGAGACGTACAAGACGCCGCGGTGGTAAAACACCGACCAAAGAGACCGCTCCGCGCGTTAACGCAAAAACATATAGAACTGAATCGAAATTTGGAATATAAAGAAATAGACGAATACTGAAGTATATCAGTATTCGTCTATTTCTAAGATTTTTAGTATTACATGCGACCAATAAGCATATCTTCGATGAGCAATATTCTGTTATATTTTGCAAGACGCTCGCTGCGAGCAGGCCCGCCAGCTTTAAGTTGCCCAGCGCTGGAACCAATAGCCATATCAGCTATAAAGGAATCTTCTGTCTCTCCAGAACGATGCGAGACGATAGTATTCAAATTATTTTCTTTGCATAATTTTATTGCCTGTAACGTCTCAGTGATGGTGCCAATTTGATTTGGTTTTATAATGACAGAGGTCATGCAATCTTCTTCAATGCCATGAGCAATACGCTCAATATTAGTAGCAACTAAATCATCAGCAACAAGTTGTACCTTTGTTTGCAACGCAGCCTTCATGGCCTTCCAGCCAGACCAATCATCTTCACTCAAGCCATCTTCTATAGAGTAGATAGGGTACGTTGAGATAAGCTCATCGTACACTTCGATCATATCTTTGGAGGTTAAATGTTTTTTTTGCCACAAATAGGTGTGCGTAAGTTTGTCGTAAAATTGCGATGCGGCAAAATCGAGAGCGATAACGCAGCGATTGCCTTCTGAGGAGCCCACGCCTTCAAGCACCTCTGTTAATATATCAAGCGCCTCTTCATCGGACTTCACTTCTGGGCTAAAGCCACCTTCGTCACCAACTGCGGTTGAGTAGCCGCGCTTAGTAAGAGCATTTTTTAATTCCTGATAAACAAGCACTCCGATTTCCATAGATTCTCTAAAGGTCGGCACGCCGACCGGCACAATCATAAACTCTTGGATGGTGAGATTATTATGCGCATGCATGCCGCCATTAATGACATTAAAAAATGGAAAGGGAATAGTAATACTTTCTGCACCAAACAGGTAACCTATCAATTCAAAAAGCTCGATGCCTTCTGCGTATGCCTGCGCTCGATAAAGCGCCATACTTACGGCTAGCATCGTATTAGCACCAAGATATGATTTATCTTCAGAGCCATCCATTTCGATCATTTTAAAATCCATGGTTATGGCATTCGGCTCCTGGCCGACAAATTCGGGTGCTATAACTTGTTCGATCATTTCAATAGATTTTACAACGCCCTTTCCCCAGAGCCGCTTATCGCCGTCACGCAATTCGCGCGCTTCGTACTTGCTGCGAGACAATCCTGTAGGGACAGAAGCGTATACAATATGGCCATCGTCTAGATGGACGGCACACAATAGAGTCGGCCAGCCGCGTGAATCATAAATTTCATGACCTATAATTGAAGCTATATTCATTGCTGGCTCCTAATTTAAAAATAAAATTTGATAATTAATATATAACGCAAATACCACCCAAACAGCACCCGGCAACATCAAGAGTGCGAGTGTACGCGCATCATGCCAGGTGGCAGCAATAATAGTTATAAGGTTAAATTCTATAACGATGCAATCTATTAAAGCGCCCGCTATACTATTGTGAATAAAAAAAACATATGACCATACGATATTTAAAATCGCGCATAGGGCAAATAACCCCAATATCGACCGGTAATACCCGATATGCTTATAAGAGCGCATAAGTATAATAACAGCGCAAGCAGCAAATATATATAATAGGGTCCAGGTCAGCCCAAAGACCCAACTTGGCGGAGTTAATGGTGGCAAATTCAATGATTGATACCAATTCATGCCTAAATCAGATGCTATTTTTCCAAATGTAGAAAGAATGGTGACTATCAAACTTACGATAATAATATCGATATTTTTCATAATACGTGAAACCATCAAGATTCTCCTTTGGTATTTAGTACGTATATACTTAAACACTCTAACAAGAATCTTGGGACTATTTCAATATTGATTGTCCAAGTGGTAAAATATTTGCAACAACAAACAAAGAAGACTTTCGGAAAAAAATGATCAAAAAGACACACTCACTCTCTCTTTTTATTTTTCGACGAGATTTGCGTTTGCATGATAACACGGCACTTTTGCATGCACTAGAAACATCTACATCTGTTATACCCTGTTTTATATTCGATCCAGAACAGGTTACTGACAAAAACTCTTATAAAAGCAACAATGCTTTGCAATTTATGCTTGAATCGCTTAATGATTTAAAAAACGAATTAAAAAAAGATAATGCTCACTTTTATCTGTTTTATGGCACACCTCACACCATATTAGAAAACATTTATAATACAATAAAAATTGATGCACTTTTTGTAAATAACGATTATACCCCTTACTCTAAATCGCGTGACCTTTTATTGCGTAAAATATGCCAAAAGTTGGGAGTAGTCTTCAATACCTACGATGATCTTTTACTGCATAGTCCTGATGCAATTTACACGAAAACAGCCACTCCTTTCACCATCTTTACACCCTATTTGCGCGCAGCATCTAAAAAGGCAATAAGTTATCCGATAGTTAATAATTTTAAAAATTATTACACTGACCACATTATATCTGAGTACAGCCCCGAGAAATTGCTTTCAACATATAATGAAAATATTTTTTTTCATGGCGGTAGAAGAAATGGCCTTACTATTTTAAAAAATATCAAAGAGTTTAAAGAATATGCCCAAACAAGAGATATTCCGGCATTTCCAACGACCGGACTTTCCGCACATAACAAATTTGGCACCCTTTCAATAAGAGAGGTATATTACTCTATCAAAGATGTCTTGGGCGCATCACATCCCCTTATAAAGCAGTTATATTGGCGAGATTTCTATACTCAGATTGCTGACCATTTTCCTCATGTATTTGGACACAATTTTTTAAAGAAATATAAAAAACTAGCATGGCGTAATAATACCGAGCATTTTAAAAGATGGTGCACCGGAACCACCGGGTTTCCCATTGTAGATGCAGGCATGCGCCAGCTTAATGCTACTGGGTGGATGCATAATCGTGCACGCATGATAGTGGCATCATTTTTAACAAAAGATTTACTTATCGATTGGCGCTGGGGCGAATTTTATTTTGCAAAACAACTTGCAGATTATGACCCAGCAGTAAACAATGGTAACTGGCAATGGGCGGCATCAACCGGTTGCGATGCGCAACCCTATTTTCGAATATTTAATCCGTGGATACAGCAAAAAAATTTTGATCCGCAGTGTACGTACATCAAACAGTGGGTACCTGAATTATTTGATATACCGCCCAAAGTAATTCATACACTGCATAAAAACACAGTGAGTATCAAGGATTACCCAAGGCCCATCGTTGACCATGCTGAACAAGTTGCATACGTAAAAAATTATATTTTCAAAACGTAGCTATCTCCATTCAACTTTTTTGCAAAACATCAAATAACGAGAGCCTTCATATATAGCGCAGTAATAGACTTTTTAAATTGAGAGAATAAGTCGTTCAAATCCTGAGCTGACGATTTCTCTATACGCTCAAAAAAGAATAGATACGATTCTAAGTTTTTTTGCTTTAAATATTCAATAACTTTAGCCTCAGTAAATTCTTGAACTAATAGATCATCACAGATATACCATTTGTCGCCCTTGCGCACGATTGCATTGTAATGACCACCCGTCATGGTGCCGTAATGAAACACTACTCCTATCATTTTGTAGGCAGTAGATCCAATCTTAATTGGCTCTAAATCGTATGACACTATCCCCATGTTCTTACCCTCTAGGTGAGCTCTCACCGGGTGCATGACTAAAATCTTTGGGGCTCTTATCAAGCGAGTAAAAGATTTTTTGACAAGATTTTGCAGAGAAATATCTTCATTAAAGACTGCGGGTAAATTTAACACCACCTCAGAAGGCTGAAAAACTTGCGTATTGTCACTTACGTGAAACAACTCTCTTGCGCGAGCATCGACAGCAGATAACGAGTTGATAAGATTACTGAAAAATTCAACGGCATCTTGGGGCGATTTTACTACCAAGCTCCCCATAAGACTATTATTTGATATGCATTCAATAAACGTTGTGGGTTCAAAGCTGCCTTGCGAGATTAAATGATTAAGCATAAGATTTTTAAATTCAAAACCGATCGTGCCAGCACTGAATTTACCTTGAGAATCAAGGTTTTGAATTAGTTCAACAAAAGGCCGGCAGGCAAAGAGGCATTGCAGTGTAGAGTTTATGTAACAGGTATTACCAAGATTGGTTAAGCCAACGGGTGATTCAAGGCGAGTGAATATCACGAATAATAAAAAATATTTTTTCATGCACGCTCAAAAAAGTAGATATATCCCTGCCCATTAATACGTCCATCACGCCCTTCCGTATACTGTTGCGCCTCCTGCACGGTCACAGGAAGAACAGTATCATCATCGCAAAAAAACCACTGATTACCATACCGAACAACAGCCATATAATGGCCAGAATCGGTAGAGCCGGTATGTATTACACAGGCAAAAAGGTTATACTGCAACCGCCCATTTTCTGAATGTAATGAGATGGGTTGTAACGCGTTAACAATAGGGTTAAGAATTTTAAAGCTTTCAAATGTACCTTTCTCCTGCCTTACGCCGAACCTCTTTGGCACAACTATCAAAACTTTTGGGCCTGAGACAAACGCTCTCCAGTTGCTCGCTATTTTTTTTGTTGGATCGCTAAAGCACTTTGGCTGCTCGGATGCTTTAAACAGCTCCTGCTCATAAAATTTATTAAATAAGTCATCCAGTGAAACTTGCTGTTTTTGATCGCGCAATGGTGTGAACTCTAAATCTAATTTATTGAAAATTTCTTCTTTATTATTGATCGTCTTTTGAGCGTCTGTGCACTCATAGTAGGTTCTCAGGGAGAATGAAAAAATATTTTTTATTGATGGAACGTTTATCCTATCAAGAAATTGATTCAAAAACTCACTCGCGTCTTGCTGAGTATTTGGGTTTTCACCCAATAATAAGTTACTCTCTCTGACGCAGGTCAAAAAACCCACCGGCTCATTTATAGCAACATTCTTCTTCTGATGATCTTTCATCAATGTATAATACTCTTTCAGCAAAGGCTGAGCGTTCAACTGTTTTTGAGCCTGCAACTTTTCTAATTCACCAGTTAATGGCTTACATGCAAAAAGCGCCTGCAAAGTCGCATTCATATAACAGATGTTGCCGTAGTTCTCTAAGCCGGCCAGGCCCAGAAGTGTATTGTTACAAAAGATTATCAAGATAATTATTATTTTTCTCATGACTATTCCCTTACGCCCTAAAAGATCTAAATCTTATCTGTTTAAAGATAACACCTGGGCGAGCAAATAATCAAATAGAAATTACGCGTTGCAGTAAAAGCCTATTCTTTTAAAGAAAAACGCCTCTATTTTTAATTGAGCTAAATATTTGTCATTTTTATTCTTTGAGTCAAGAAATTTATCCGCGTGCAATACCAACCCCAGAACAAGCTTTGGTTCGGTTATTCCTGCATCGCTACCGTTTATAGCTTGGGATAATGAATCTTTATAGCTCGGATAAAAGTTTGAAATAATATTTGCCGTTTCCAAAGTTATATGTGAATTACCATTTTTAATTTCCTGTGCAATATTCACCATTGTAGATTTTAGAGGATCATATTCCTTTCTTTGTGCATTCTCATTAAGCAAGGATATCAAAGCTTTAATTTTTGGTGAGGTATTGTCTTCTGCCGAAAACAATACTCCGAGGGATATACTATTGACAAGTAAAATTAAAAAGAATTTATTCATGGTTTAACTCCGGCAGATAAATAATCATTTAAAAATCACAATAAGGTATCATGCGGGATTGAATTTTGCAATTTTAATCCTATAGAAAATAATTATGATCTTGAAATTTAACAAAACCTTCAGCAATCAAATCAGAAAGATTCTTTTCAATGCGTTTAATTTCGCGCGGAATGGTTGCTATAAGATCATCAAATGAAAGTTTGCCAAACTGGCCCAATGCGCGTAATATCATGCCCCTTATTTGGCGCTCAGAACCTTCAAACCGCGACTGCACCGTGTGATGCTGGCTTTTTCTACTTGGGTTTTTCCGCTCTTTTTTGAGCTTTACTCCGTAATCCATAAGTGCATAATACCAGTCCCGCGGATTAGCTTTATCAACTGCTGCCTCTATCAGGGGGAGAAGTTTTTTATCATGAACTTTTTCTTCACTCGCAAAAAAATGGTGAATAAAGACAGCCCGTATATTCGTTTCAATAAATACCGTAGGCTTATTGAACGCAAATGCGCATATAGAGCCGGCTGTGTTCGGGCCAATACCCTTAAACGTGACCAATATCTCCGGGTCATCAGGCAGCTTGCCCCCAAATTCAGTTACCACCCGTTGGGCAAGTGCATGAAGCGCTAACGCCCTTCTGTTGTAACCAAGCCCAGACCAAGCAAGAATAACATCACGTGTGGTTGCGGCGGCCAATGTTTGAAAATCTGGAAATAGCGAAAGCCACTGTTCAAATTTATATTTTACGCGATCAGTTTGTGTCTGCTGCAGCATAATTTCAGAAACTACCACGCGATAAGGCGTAATATCTTCCCGCCAGGAAAATTGACGCTTATGCTGTGCATAGTGATCATACACGATGTTAATGAACTGCTGCATATCCTGCATGTTTTTTTCCCTTTATATATAAAAAATTATATCATAGATAGATTTGTTTTACTTCAAAAAACCTTGGATGCATGCATGCTCTTACTATTTTTTCTTGCCACTCTTTTTTCGTTAACAATGTATTCTTTAGAATTTGAAAGCCAAGATTTTTGTATAGAGACGTCACAAGAAGTGACCATTGACATGGAAAATAGCGATACAGCACAAACTATTTCCTTTGGCACATTTGACCTTGCAGACCAAGTGACCTTCTTTAAAAAAAATTTCCCTCCAGATAAAGAACACAGGCACTTCAATTATTTTAAGCGGGACGAAATTGACGTGCTTAACAAAGGATGTCTTTGGAGATTTGATCCCCCCGCTATGAGTTTTTCGCAATCTTTGGCGGGTAAGAAAAAATTTCCACAAGTCGGCTTTTGTAACTCATTTTCATACGACGATTTACCGGTGGTTAAACTTTTTATTCTAAAACTGGAAGAACAACAAAATGCTCGAGCTGAAATAGATATACTAGAGGGCAATCTTCTTCTTAGTGTGTGCCTTAACGCCCTAAAAATTAAACTTGCAACAGGCGCCCACAAGGATATAATCTTAACTCTCAAAAATTCAGAGCGATATCAAATAAGCAACGCAAACGTACGAAGAATTGACGACCTAAGCAACCCAATTATAAAAAATGAGTTTGATATGTTTAAGAAAGAGTTATACCCCTTATAAAATTTCTACACGCGCCCGACGCGAATGGTCACCATCTTAGAAAGATCTAAGTGTTTTTTGACCGCCAGCTGAACCTGCTCAATAGTAATTTTAGAAAGCTGCTCATATCTATTTTTGAAAAACTCAGGCGTCAGGTCAAACGTGTCCATAAACAAGAACGTAGATGCCATTTTTTTCATCGAAGCGAAATTATCAACCATTGAGCTGACTACCGCACGGACCGCTTCATTAAGCTCGTCCTGAGTCAAACCCTGTGCGCCATGGGCAATAACTTCTCTGATGCTTTTTTCAGCTTCAACAAGTCTGTCCGGGGAGACTATAGTTTTGATGTACGACATACCCGGCTGTTGATCAGCATTGGCTATTAAAGAGCCTCCGATTGTGTAAAAAAGGCCAGACCGTTCACGTAACTCAAAAAGGCGTGAACTCATGGAGCCGAGCACCCCGCCGCTAAAAACTTGATCAAATAAAAGCAGTTTATCAAAATCTGGATCTTTTCTTGAAACAGAAATACCTGCAAATGCGAGCGTTATCTGGTCGCGGACTATGGGGTATTGAATCTCATGAGCCTTAATTTCTGGCAACTGTGGGAAATTAATAGGCGTTAACGGTGAACCCACCCAAGAGCCGAATATTTTTTCAACTTCAGAAACTACTGAATAGTCTGAAAGGTTGCCAACCACTATAATACGTGTGTTGCACGGAGTGATCATGCGGCTGTACCATTTTTTGACGTCACTGTGAGTTATTGAAGCCAAGGTCTCCTGGGTTCCAAAGAGATTTTTATGATACGGGTGATGATCATAAACATTTTCACGCACCAATTGCCCAATAAATTGTTGCGGATCGTCCCAGAAATCTTCTATATCGGCTAATATTCTATTTTGCACGTGCTTGAATGCAGGTTCAGGCAATGTTGTTTTGCATACGACTTCATTAAGAATCTCAAGACCATCACGCAAATCACTTGCAAGCATACTTAAGGTAACAACACCGGGAAACGTGCCGAGCGACATGCCCCGCGATTCGATTTTATGGGCAAGGCTTATCGAGGTATACGAAGCCGTTCCTTCCTGAAGCATATCAAAAAGAACCATGGTAAGGCCCTGCTTATCCTCCGGGTCATAATAATATTTGCCTTGAAAATCTATAATCACTTCTATTTTAGAAATTGAGGGGTCGTTATGGTGCAAAACCTTAAGACCATTTTTTAATAGTGTCTTTTCAGCTTGTGGGTAATTAAAATCTGGCACCTTAAAATCAGGAATTGAATGGACGGCTACTCCCTGCTCCACAGAATCTTCTCGGGTGATTGCAGTTAAGATTTTTGCATCTTGCGCATCAGATTCCTCCTGATAGGCAAGCCATAATTTTTTGTCTCTCTCTTGAATAGGCAAAACGCTTCCGGTGAACATCAAAGCGGGGCTCAAATAACTGACCGCTATATCCTGCAACTCTTTTACAACCGCAGCCGCATCTATTTGAGTGTAATTTTCTAAATAGGTCTCGTCTTTGAGTGCCGTAAAGTACTTGCCAATAATATAGGCCATTTTTTGATTATTTTCTTGAAGGGACAAGAAATCCATTTCGGTTTTTTTAATGGCACGGGTTATCTCTTCGCTTGAGATATTACCTTGAGCTAATTGTTCAATTTCATCTAATATAATTTTTTTGATACGCTCTTCATCTTTTTTATCATACGGGTCAACCTGAATAAACAAGAGACTATGATCAAAAAGATCGTACACAAAACAGCTAACATCGCTTACCAAGTTCTCTTGCTCAACTAAAATGCGGTAAAGACGAGAGCCTTTACCCGCACCCATAATCCAGGTAAGACAATCTAATGTGAAATCTTTTCGTTCTTTAAGCCCCGGAACAACAAAACCAAAAATGAAAAATGGTTTTTGAATCTCCCGATAGATGGTTACCGAACTGTTCATGAGATCAGGAGTATGGTTAAAGACTTCAGGTTTATAGGAATAATCTGCTTCAATGTGGCCAAAAGCGCTTTCTGCTTGCTGGAAAACATCGTCAGCCTTAACATCGCCAACTACCACTAATGTCGCATTATTAGGGATATAATGCTTTTGATAGAACTCGACTAAAGATTCTTTATTCAAACTCCATAGATCATGCTTGTAGCCAATTATCGGATGGTGATAGGGATGATCAAGAAAGATAGTGCTGATCATTTTCTCTAAAAGAGTAGAGCCGAAATCATCATTGTACATTTTGAGCTCTTGAATAACTGCCTTCACCTCAGAATTTAAAAACTGTTGCTTGAAGGTGCAGTTACGCATGCAATCTGCCATAATAGGCAGCGCTTCATGCCAAACGGATGCCGGAAAATCGAATAAATAGCCGGTGTAGTCGTATGAAGTAAAGGCATTGCATGAGCCTGAAAGCTTATGAGTAATGAGATTTATATCAGATTCAGATAGTTTGTCCGTTCCCTTGAAAATCATATGCTCGATAAAATGAGCTATCCCTTTTTGACTCGACTTTTCGTCTTTGGAGCCTACCCCATACCATAATTGTGACGAAACTTTTGGGATGCTATGGTTCTCTAGAACGAGAACCGTAAGCCCGTTTTTTAAAACTTTTTTCTGAACTTTAAAATTACTCATACTGATTACACTATCTTTTTAAAATTTTTTGCGATTGTTTCAGCTTAGTTAATTGTTCAAAAAATCGCAAGAGAATAGCATCTTTGAACATTATCATGTCAAATTGTTGTAATTTCAGATATGAATTAAATATAATAAAGGTAGGATAAATAAAAAATAGGTGGTAATCATGTTAAAAAGATATTCTCACATATATATACTCATAATTTGTATTTTGAGCTATTCACTCAGAGCTGAAGGGGTTGATGTTCCTAGCGCTCGCGATCTTCAGCGGCTTTTGAATGACACGTGCCATGAGAAACTCTGTTTAATAAAAAAAGCTGACGGTCAAACTGGCTATTTCTCAAGGATTATGAATACTCACCAGCAGATAAAAAACCTTGAATCTCACAATGGTATAGCACATTTGCATAGCGAACAAGCATCGCTCATGGACTCACTATGCCAGGGCGACCAACACCCTTCCTGGTGCTCTCTGTTTAAGCGTTTTCAGAAATATGACCAACAAAGACTTGAAAATTGTACCGATGCAAAATGCCAGCTCATGCGCTTGTACAACCAACTTAACGTGTACACCCTCAAGCTTGCCAGTATATTAAAGCCCTATAATCAAGAACTTATAAAGCTTAACGAGAAGATCTACCAACTAAGATATGATCTGGAAACAATCCATGGGATAAAGGCAGATGTTTTCAATCTTCATCCAAATATGCTATTCTTGTAATAGCTTATATTAAAGATTAATTATAAGGTCAAAAAATGTTTAAGTCTCATAAATTATCAACATTTAAAATAGCGATGGTGGGCCTTAAGGCGCCTTTATTTACTCTTAAAGATTCTGAAGATAAACTTATTTCGCTATCAGATTTTAAGGGGAAAAAAGTAGTGGTATATTTTTTTCCAAAATCGGATACTCCAGGCTGCACAAAAGAGGCATGCTCTTTACGCGACTCAAATGAACTTTATAAAGAGAAAGGTATAGTAGTTTTAGGCATAAGTTACGATTCTCCAGAGTCACTGCATGCTTTTAAAACAAAGTACCATTTACCCTTTATATTTTTAAGCGATAGCACAAAAAAGGTAGCGCTTGAGTACGGAGCATACGCGTCAATTATAAATTTCTTTTATCCGAAAAGAATCACTTTTTTGATAAATGAAGAGGGAATCATAACTCACATACTCGATAACATCAATGTTTCTACTCACGCAGAAGATATTCTCAAGCTTATTTAAAATCCCTGATTTTTCTAATCGCCATTACCCTGCTTTTTTCATAAGCATAATGATTATTAATTGCATTTCCGCAATTTATTGGTGGTCGCTCAAAAGCACTCTCTTACTCCTGGTACCTTTACTAACTGGCCATACAAAAAGGTTCAGGCTTTTATCACTTTTTACCTTTTGTGGCATGATACTCTATTGCTCGATTATCCATTATAATTATAAACAACTACAGGAATATCTTTTGGGGCAAACTTGTTCCGGAACGGCCACTATCAACGAAGTTTATTATCATGAACTCAAAGACACCTATCGCGTAGACGCTGCCTTTACCCCGGCTGAAACAACCGATACTATGCGTATCCAGCTGTTTCTTAAAGAGAGACCCTCTTTCGAGCCCAATGACCAGATACATATAGAACAGATCTCTTTCAAAGAACCACAAAGTGAATCGTATAAAAAATACCTACTTAAAGAGTCGATTCATGCCACGGCATTTTCGCAAAAGCTGATTTATACCCTACAAGCAAAGAATGTATCACACGCTCAACTGCTTAAAAATAAATTGCATCAGCTTGAAGAAAGAATATATAAAAAGCTCTCGAAAAATTCCCAGATACTTTTCGGCTCACTCTTTTTAGGGTCTAAAAGATATCTTGAAAGTACTGACTTAAAAAATCACTTTAATACATGGGGCATCAACCACTTTCTTGCGCGATCTGGGCTTCATGTATCCATCATCATATTTTTAATACTCTTTATATCACGATTGTGCCAATTAACTTTTTTTGCTTCAACAATAATGACCTCTCTCTCTTTGATATTTTATATCTCTTTTTCCTACTCCAGCATCTCTTTTTTTCGAGCACTCGCCAGTTCATTTTTTATGCTCTGGGGACTTGCATTCAAGGTGCCTGTTAATCTGCTGCATATTTTACTCATAAGCCTCATGCTCTTTATACTCTATAATCCCTTCTACGTATTTTTTTTAGATTTTCAACTCACCTTTTTATTAACACTCGCGCTATGCGTAACTACCCTTATCAATTCTGAAGCTTGATTTTCAAAAGCCTTTTTTGCTACGGTAAAAACAGGGAAACGTTCAAAATTTGATTTGTTGGGTCGGTAAGGGGAATATATGAATTCTTATATCAAATTATATTTTATTTTTGTTTCAGGATTATTATGCGCTGCCCCGCAGGCAAAAATAGCTTACAATAACAACTTTAATCCACTTCCTTCAAACTTTACACCGCAACACAAAGAAGTCACCGTTATTATTTATATGGCCGCAGATAATGATTTGCGCTCATTTGTATACAGAAACCTTGAAGAGATAAAATATCTTCTTCGCAGCACTCCCGCAACGGATAATTTTAATATCTTTATACACTTAGATGTGCATAATCCAGGACAAAAGAAGATGACCCTTCATCTGGTCGCTCACCAAAAAGAACTTTGCTTGGCATGGCAGGGAGAGATGGACAGCGGGAAAGAAGAGACACTTATTTACACCTATGCAGAGGCAATGCGCTATTGCCCTGGCGATAAGATTGTTTTAGGGCTATGGAACCATGGTACCGGAGATCTTAATCCAACCACGGGCAAAATATTTAATCCTTCAAACCTCTATGAATTTGACCCTATTGAACAAAAAATTGTCCTCAATCGCACCATAGGTTTTTTAGATTATGTAGAAAATTTTTGTTCGAGCGATGATCGCGGCATCTGCTTTGATGACTCAACTCGTAATTACCTTACTAATCAAAAAGTAGGAAATGCTCTTGGGAAAATTTGCACAACCATGCGCGGCGGCAAAAAAATTGATCTTCTTTTCTGTGATGCCTGCCTGATGGCGGGCGTAGGCTTTATGAGAGAGATTAAACCATGGGTTAACTATTTAATCGCATCAGAAGAGGTCGTTCTTGCTACAGGCTTTCGATACGAACAAGTGCTCAATTTCTTCAATCAACCACAACCGGATTTGCGCGATTTCATTAAACATACAGTACGAGTATTTGAAAACACCTACCAAAAGCTGACAACCGACTACACCCTTTCCGGCATTGACTTGACCAATATTGACCCCCTGTACCACAGTATTAATGATATAGCACAAATACTTATTATAGCCTTAAAAAATCAGCGTAACGGGTCTGTCAAAGAGTTCATTAAATCGTCAAGCTGGAGGACAAGCTGCACGAGTTTTGATGAGCCGACATACAAAGATCTCAAACACCTACTCTTTAATTTTTTAAAGAACATGCACCTCATACAACTTAATAATGGAGAACTTGAGAACAATGTTAAAACCCAATTGCGAACCAAGATAAACTTAGCCTTACTACAGATGGCCGAAACAATAGTCGCTCATTGCGCAGGCAAAAACCTTTCCCAATCAGGAGGAATCTCGATATATGTCCCGGAAAGTAGAATTCATGGATCCTTTCAGCACACTACATTTGCGCAAACAAATGCATGGTTTGCCATGATAGCGCTCTACTTGGCACCATAAATGCCTCAATGCACGATGTTGCACAAATATATAAAAAATATAAAAACGGCTTTATATCCAGATGTTTTTTTGTTGCACAAAACCTAAATATGTGAAAAATAATCCCTAATAAGAAATATTGCCAAAAAACAACAAATAGAAACATTTTATTTTTTTTATAAAACTCAAAATGTGGATAACTTGTGGATAACTTGTGGATAAGTGCCATTTTCATGTGGATAACTTTTTTCGAGGCAAAACTATTTTTCACCCAAAACACGCTCATAATCGCATAAATTCACACTTAAAACCGTCAAAACATCGATTGCATTGTGCGAATGGAAGTTATCCACAAGTTATCCACAAGTTATCCACAT
>PLTG01000025.1 GCA_003165355.1 Candidatus Babelota bacterium
ACTCCAAGTTGAGCCTGGAGATTTCACACAAGACTTACCAAACCGCCTACGCACCCTTTACGCCCAATAATTCCGAACAACGCTCGCCCTCCTCGTATTACCGCGGCTGCTGGCACGAAGTTAGCCGGTGCTTTCTCTAATGGTACCGTCATCTTTCCGCTGTATTATAACGGAATATTTCTCCCCACTTAACAGAAGTTTACAATCCTAAGACCTTCATCCTCCACGCGGCGTCGCTGCGTCAGGCTTTCGCCCATTGCGCAAGATTCCTCACTGCTGCCTCCCGTAGGAGTCTGGACCGTGTCTAAGTTCCAGTGTGGCCGTACACCCTCTCAGGCCGGCTAACGATCTTCGCCTTGGTAGGCCTTTACCCTACCAACTAGCTAATCGTACGCAAGCTCATCTTTCAGCGACAGCAAAGAGGCCATCTTTCTCCCGTAGGACGTATGCAGTATTAACTTCAATTTCTCGAAGGTATTCCTCACTGAAAGGTAGATTCTCACGCGTTACTCACCCGTTCGCCGCTTTACTTAGTCCGAAGACCTTTCACGCTCGACTTGCATGTGTCAGGCACGCCGCCAGCGTTTATTCTGAGCCAGGATCAAACTCTCCATCACAAAATATATTGTATGGAGTTGATCGCAAGAATTCATAAATCAAATTTTTAAGAATTGCAAGTTAACTAAACTTGCTTATTATCTGTATATGTCAAAGACAAAATATTTTTTTATTACTACTTCTACTTTCAAAACCGAATCGACCGACTCGAAATTTAAATCATGTTATAAATTCTACCGATTTAAATGATCTTGTCAACTTTTTTGCGAATTTTCTTAATTTCTTTTTTCAGAGAAACAAGTCGATTTGCTTGTGGGCGTTTCCGCCGATCTATCCGTTAATTCAAATTGTGTTATTAATTGTACCGCTTTAAATGATCTTGTCAACTATTTTTTTCAGATTTTTTCGCGATTCCTTGAGGGAATTTTTGATTTCTGTTGCGTTGTTTCGATGTCGCTTAATTCAAATACTGAGTTAATTATACCTACCTGAGCGGTACTGTCAACAAAAATTATCAATTATTTTTCAAATTTTATAGCGCAGCTAAAGGGTAATCGCGGATAACGCGATCCATACTTGCTTTTCGCAACAAAACTTTTTTATAGTTCATATGACTTTTTCTTCTTATTTTTAACCTTTTAGGAGCATTCATGCTAAAAAAGACTTTTCATATAGCCCTATTCATACTATTCCCCCTGTATGCATTGGAGCATTATCCCTTCAGCTTATTACCCAGAGGGTATGCCGATTCTGCCCTCGAACCGCATATAGATAGAGAAACCATGAAAATTCACTATGAAGGCCACCATGCGACCTATGTTAAAAACCTGAACGAGGAGCTCAAAGACCACCCAGCCTTTCAGAAGTACTCATGCAAACAACTTCTGACCATGCTTGATAAGCTCCCTGAAAAGATCCGTGTGGCTGTCCGGAATAATGCTGGGGGGCATGAAAACCATACATTTTTTTGGCGATGCCTAACCCCCCAATACAAGAAACCCTCAAAACGCCTTATTAAGGCAATCGAGGGGATGCCCTATTTTGGCAGCTTTGAAGGTTTCAAACAGCAGTTTAATCAGGCGGCTAAGAAAGTCTTTGGAAGTGGATGGGTATGGCTCTGTTATGACAAATTTCTAGGGGAGCTCTTTATTATGACTACCCCGAACCAAGACAACCCCATTATTGACCATAGACCGGGAGAGGCGATACCGCTCCTTGCCCTGGATGTCTGGGAACATGCCTATTATCTAAAACACCAAAATAAACGCGCTTCATATATCGATGCCTGGTGGAGTGTTGTGAATTGGGATTTTGTTGAAGAGAATTATAAAAAAGCTCTTTTATAATTAAAGAGGGCCCGACTCGTGGGCCCTTTATTTTTAATCTATATGTATAAATAATCTTTTTATTAAAAAAGTCAAAATTATTCTCATTTATTAATCATCAAACTTTGTGAGTTCAAGCAAGCGATCGATAGTATCCTTGGTTATTTGCTGCGACCCTCTGGAAGCTCTTTTTTTTTCACTATTCGCGGCAGCTCTTTTTTGCATGAGCTCGGCATAGGTGATTTCTTTTTGGCTAGATGCGCAATTGCCGGCATGGAGCGAGGGCAGAAGTCCCGCTAGTAAATAAAATCGTTTCTTCATCGTTTATCTTTCATTGTGAGATAAGCTGTTTCTGTTCCTCTAAAAAATTTTCAATAATGTTATGCGATTCTGTTTTTGTGCGCCGTTGCTTTAGATACCTAAGAGCAGATTCCACATCATTTTTATCAAGAGGCTCGACACGCCACATCGAGCCTATATTTATTACTTTCAAGGCGATCTGCCGAGAGCTTTTTTGAGCGACTGTCGTAAATGCCTTTAATTTATCCGCATGTCCATTATCTTCTTTATCCATAGGCCCGCACACCTCTACCAGCAGATTGAGATCTGTTATGTAGTACCCCGGCGAAGAAACATCTTTGATGGGAGGTTCCGCATAAAAGGCGATACCTGGACCAAAGTTAGTAGGGCTATCAATCTTTTGCTCACCGAAAACGGCGAGCATCCGTGATGTAATAGTTCCTCCATTCAATGGGCTACTTATAACTATCGTCGGGATCATTAAAACGAGAGTTTTTTTCATCGTATCCTTTTTAGTGTTTCATAGTATAAAAAAAGGGATCTTTTTAGGATCCCTTAATAATTTTTTGTTGCTGCCTCAAAAAAGTTTCTATAATTTTATGCGATTCTGTTTTTTCAGATACCCCTGCCAAACGTAGCAATGCATAGTCAACAGAATCTTCATCTATCGCTTCCACGTTATGCGGCAAACCCTGCTTATATTTTAAAATAAGCGCAGAGCCATTTTCATTTCGCTGAGCAGCTATTTTGACAAATACTCGCATGAGCTCAGAATCCACAGAACCGCAATGATCCACCACCCGATATATATTAGTAATATAGTATCCAGACTTTGCACCCTTAATAGGCGATTCGTCAAAATATTCAATTCCCTGTCCAAAATCAAAAGGCTCGCCTATTTTCCCGCTGCCTATTGGAACCGGAAATAGGCAGGATAACGCACAGCCTGCATACAAAGAGACAGACGGCAAAGATAATAACAAAATGAGATAGAGATTTTTTTTCATAGTTAACATCCAGTTAAAGACAGTACTTAATTATTTATTTTTTTTCGAATTGCTCTTGTTGCATAGAAATAATTGCTTTTGACTACACAATAATTGATAAAAGCCACGCACTCCTGCAGATTCAAAACTTTTTCCTGCAACGTCCTTTAACATCTCATCAATTTCACTTTCTTCGATAATGCGGTACGATGAGAGTGTTGAGACTCTAAGCTGCACAAAATCATTCACTTCCAAAAAGCCATCTTTTTTCGCTAAATCATTGATTAATGGCAAGACCCATTGATCTGGCAGCCGGTCACACTTCTGACTCAAAACCCAGTATTTACATACATACGTTTTGCCATACCAATTAGATCTTATTCCCTGCCAAAAGATACCCGCAAGGGCATCTAATTGCTCATCTTCGAATGTGTAACATCGCTCTTTTTGTAGTTTGCGCCAAAAATCTTTATAGGTAGTTTCTGGCTTGATGACCAACTTGGATGCTTTTTCTCGTGATAGAGATACATTTTCGCTTGCTTGAAGATAAATCATGCCGGTTAATGCAAAGATCTTATATATTTTCATAAACTTGCCCTTAATACTTAATTAGAAATCATTTCTGTCTATCTCTATATTATATATACTTATTAATATTGTTATACGAGTCAGTGATGATTCAAAATTAATTAAATGAACTCACTTATCTTGAGTTCTTAATAAGATTGTTATTGTCGAGGCAATTTTTTATAAAGTTGATCGGTCAAGAATAAATCTAGTGCGTACGAACCTGGATGTTTGCTATTCATTATCTGGCTTGGGAAATATTCGCGCGCACGAGTTATATCAAGCGCAGTTATAGGCATGATATGCGTGCTGTTATTTTCATCACAGGTTTCTTTAACCACAACCCCGGTGCCTTTTTGCAAAAAAAGATGCGTTAATACACAGCGCATTGTAGCACCACTTACTTTGGGGGATAGCTCTACGACTCTTTTAAGATCTTTTATATAAAGTCCAACAGTATGTCCCAAAAATGTTTTTCGGGCAAACCCTTCAGTGATAAGCGCATCCAACATAGCATCTTCATAGCAAGGCAAGCTATCGGTTAATAATTTCCCCTGCATAATAAGACAATATTTGTGCTGCGCCTCTTGAAATCTTTGAGCCTCGCTCTGCTCATATCGCTGATTTCTCTGCTCTATTTGCTCGTAGGTGAATGCTCTAACAGAGAGACATGTTCCTAAATAAACAAATAGCCCGACTATGACATAATAACTTTTGCGCATGGAGACTCTCATTAAAAATTATAAATTATTCTACTTATTCTACCTCTATTATATACTTAACATTATATAATTGAGCTAAGAAAGATTTATATGATTTTAGATGATTTAAAAGAACAATTAAAGAATGCAGAGCCGGATTTAAAGACCATTCAGACCTTTTGGGAAAACTCTCACAACGAAAAAGAGTTTGAAAGGCTTTCAGCTCTTTCACAAGAAGAGGATTTTTGGAAAAACCCAGAGCAAGCTACAATTTCACAACAGCTACAAAAAATAAAGCTATTACGCGAATCATATAATGCAATTATTTCAGCACAAAAAGAACTAAATGATCTTCTGGTATTATTTAAAGATGACCCGGAGACGCTCGAGTCTATGAAGATAGATATCGCAAGACACTGCAGAAATATTAAAAATTTTAAGATCGCCCTCTTGCTTAATAAAGAGGACGACGATTCAAATTGCTTTTTGAGTATCAACGCAGGCGCAGGTGGTACGGAATCACAAGATTGGTCCGAGATGCTCTTGCGTATGTACGTACGTTTTTGCGAGCGGGAAAAATTTCAATGCACTGTTTTGGATTATCAAGTAGGCGATGGCGCTGGCATTAAATCTGGCACTCTCTATATTAAAGGCAAAAATGCTTACGGCATGCTCAAGAATGAGCAGGGCATTCATAGGCTAGTACGCATTTCGCCCTTTGACTCGGCAAAAAGAAGACATACCTCTTTTGCGGGTGTTTTTGTAACGCCAGAAACTACACAGGCTACTATAACCATAAACCCTAATGACTTGCGCATAGATACATTCAGAGCTGGTGGCGCTGGCGGACAGCATGTTAATAAGACAGAATCTGCTATCCGCATTACGCACATTCCATCAGGGATTGTGGTGCAATGCCAAAACGAACGTTCTCAGACTCAAAATAAAGAGACGGGCATGAAGATGCTCATGGCAAAACTTGTGCAAAAAGATAAAGAAGAAGCGCAGGCTAGACTCTACTCTGCCGAGCGCAAAAAAATTGAATGGGGATCGCAGATTCGTTCATATGTATTGCACCCGTATAAGATGGTTAAAGACCATCGTACAGATTTCGAATCTCCCCAGCCAGAACTGGTTCTTGATGGCGATTTGATGGATTTTATTGAAGCAGAATTAATTCGTTCACAGACAGAACAATAATAATATGCTAGAATGCTGTCCATATTTTACCCGTTTTTTCATCCAGAAAGGTGATTATGAAAAAGACATTATTAGTTTTACTCTTGAGCGCGAGCTCAATGCAAGCAGATATCTCTTATAGAGACTTGTATTGCAAAACTGCTGCTGTTACTGCTAGCGTGGCAGGAACAGGCTATCTCTGTTCACTCATGTGCAAAGACCAATCAAATGTACCCCTCGTTCAGGGAATATTTGGCGCTCTCGCTCTAACAGCTGGCGCATATTACTACAATAATTGGCACCCGGAAAACCGCATGTACATCAACCAGAATAATTTCCGTAAAACGCTCAATAACCCCCTTCTTTTTTTCATGTTACAAGGGGAAGCATTCGGGCTGCAACGACTTATGAGCCAGCTTTTAAATGGATATGTCGAAAGAAAAAATCCATTATATGATGCTGTTGAAGATATTCTTGAATTGAAAAGACAATCGGATGCTATCTTAAAAGAATCACGTCTCTTATTAAGATTTTATAGTATCTGCACCAAAAATAATGAATACTGCACTATTCTTGAAAGACAGATAGAGGAGATACGCCCGGTTATTGAAACGATAACTGTTGCGCTGGTTGCGATTAAAAACACTCCAGAATATAAGCAGGCGCAAGCGCTTCAAGTTGAGATTGAAAAACAAGAAGCATTAGACAGAATTGCTCGTGCTGAGCAGACACAGGCGATTAACAGCTTTGCTTCATCGACATCACATATAGTGATAGCAACTACGAATTAATTGATACCATAAAATCACTTAATAAAAACGGCTCAGAAAATGAGCCGTTTTTTATTTGAACGCTCTTTAAAATAACGTCTTTAATAACATAAATAATGCACTCGCGGCAAATACCCCAGACCAAAAAGGGACATATTCTTCTCTGTCTTTTACTAAGTAGGTTGCCAAACCACCGACAATTAATAATAAAGAGAAATCGATAGGTAATAGAAGACCACCTAGCACAAGCGTCGAATTTATTTTTATATATTTTAATCCAAAGCCACAGGCGATGCCGATCAGCATTACTATATAATCAAAGTGTGAGGCATTAATCAAAAGCGCACGCGCTTGGCAACGCTGGGCTATTAAAGGCGATGCCGCGCCCAACCCAAAGTAACTGATCAGCAACCAAAAAATAATGCCCACCAGGAGTGAGCTTACTACAAGACCCGCAATTTGATAGCAGATCACTTTCCGCGTATCAAGATGCGCCAACTGCGCCATTTTTCTACCAAAAAGGGCATCGACAACAACCATGCCGCTTATTTCAACAAACGTTGCCACCACGGTGATTTGCAGCGGATCTAAGCCAAAAAGCATAAGAAAGGGAACCATTACCCACGTTGCAAATCGGCCAACAGGTGCAAGACCGGCTTTACCGCCGATAATGGCAATCTGGTAGGTGCAGAGCGCGGTGAATACCAGCAAGTACGCTTGCGATACAAAAGAAAATTTAAGGTACCACAAAAAGAGCATGGTACTGACAAAAAAGCCTCCCAACACAAGACCCTGAAAAGTAGTTAACGAGACATACTCTGCTAAATTGAGTCGCTTGCCCGATCCACTTTTAAAAAACTTGTATATATACTGGGGCAGCTCGATCAAACTCATAAAAGTACTTTGAAGCACAATGCCGCTACAGAAAGCAAAGAAAAAATCGTCAGCTGCAAGATCGCAAAAAAAGTTCTGATGTATCGGGTCAGCAGCAAGAAATTTGATAAGCACACCGATCGCTAACGGGACTGCAATAACATGACCCGTAACAAAGCCAATAGCGACCAGCATTAATATCCATTCCGAGCGTAACAGTATATGAGGCAGCGTCCACAAACTTATAGCTCTGCTTTGCAAGAGAAATATTTTTTTAGGCACTAAGGTGGTGAAAAATTGCAGCGCAGAAAATACAAAAGCGGTGCAGAGGCCTGCGATGAGCTCATACGCTTTTTTAATGCTACCGCTGACACTCATAAGACTATAGGTCATCTGCCCGATAGGAAAACTCATGGTTGCATCTGCTAAAAATACCGGGGCGCATACATGCGCTATAAGCATCCCTAAGCCTCCTGCGGCAAGAACCATGAACGCCATCAATGAAACGAACATTGCCGGCGTATGCAAAAGAGACATAAATAGATCAGGCTGCAAAAAATATAACGTGGGAAATGCAAAACCACATGCGGTAGCCACGCTGCCGCCGATTGCGCTGGCAGCTGTTGAATACCCAAGAATTTCAGTAGTTTTAAGGGGCGATAGTGTGCGATAAAATATTTTTATCAAAAACATCCCGAGTAATACGAGAGTTACATCGATCCATGGCCCGACAGGTGCAGCCATAGTGATAAAGCTCATGACACTTACGGAAAAAAGTGTCAGAAAAAAGGTTAAAATTGCGGTAAAAAAATTGGCCATGTATTCCTTAGATTTTTCAGAAAGTTTATGGCCATAAGTATACTGCTATATAAATTTTTCTCTATATTTTTTATTCATGCTCAGCACAGATTCTTCTTGCGAATAATCGTGCATCTGCTCGAACGGCGCCCAGGCGAGATTATGCGATTCATCGCTCACTAAGAAATTGGTATGTTCTGCTTGTAAAAGAAACCTGACATCGTAATGGTATGCGCAGGGCCCGGGGATAGCGTGAATATCGATATCAAAGATCTCGGGAATAATAAACGTGAAATTTTGAATACCAGACTCCTCTTGCGCCTCGCGCAATGCGCCAGCTGCAACATCAGGGTTGTCATCGCAATGGCCACCGAGCTGGAGCCATTTGTTGAATTTCTTGTGATGCGTCAGCAACGCGGCACTCTTTTCAGGATTAACAATCCACGCTGATGCGGTTATATGCCCACCGGGTTGCCTGCCAAAACAGACAGGCTTTTCTTGCAGTAATTGTTCAAACCGTTCAATCAAAGATAGTTCTTCTGGAGTAATATGCTTACAGCTTTTATAGTCTTTTAATAGAAATGATAATCGTTTATACATATTTTCGATCTTGATTTTAAAGTAAGTTTACGTGAAAAGAGCGCATTAAAATGCGCTCTTTTCTTTTTAGTATAAACATTCTGAAGAATTTATGCAGTTCTTATCGCTACTAATAATTGATCGATATTAGTTTCTATCTGCCTAAAGCTATTTTCAAGAAATAGGCGAATATCTTCAAGATCTTTTTTTGTTAATGATTTTATGCCACCAAGCGCGCTTATAGAATCGCGTGCCATTTGACGATAGCTGCTCAATGTTTTTTTATCTTCTTCTTGCACCACGGCAGGAACAACAATAACTCCTTGTTGAAACCAAGAATTAAATTGTTTTTTTAATACAGCCAAGCTTCCTTTTAATAAAGCGTTCTGAGCTTTTAATACCTCTTTAACTTTTGCTTGGCTATCGCCTTTTAAAGTTTTTACCAGTTTTTCTATTTTATTATCACGATCAGAAAAGTTTTTGTCTGAAAAGGTACTCACAAAGATATTATCTGGCCCATATCTTTGACTGCCCATTTTATTTCTTAATTCTTCAGTAAATCTCAATGCATCTTTTTTTAATTTTTCAAAGGTTACCGTCAAAAATTGGTTTATCGTATTAATATCGCTCCCTTTAGCTGCATTAAGATTATTAAGCCGCCCCAAAGAACTGGTAATTCTGTTTATTACATCCTCACTCTGCGTTACATATTTCTTAATCACAGAAGGATCGCGAGGGATGAGAGCAGCTTGATAATATTTAGATAAGTTATCTATATTATTTTTTAAATTATTACTCTCTTCAAGGATAACGGTTCTTGAAGCAACATCTGCATCTTTAAGAAAATCTGTTATTGCAGCAAGCCACCCATTGTAATCCGCGTCGGTTACGCCTGCTTTAACAAGATAATCTTTCCCAAAGGCAAGGTTATGGTTAGACGTTACGAAATTAAGGGCCATTTTAGTATCTTTTTTGACTTTTGCGTTGGGCGCCGTGGGCGCGATGCAAAAAAGAGCTGAAGAAAAACTCATCAATACAATTATTAAGCATGCATAAGATTTATGTATAAACATCTGGGCTCCCCAAAATATAGTAAACAGCTAACATTTCCCTATTGTTTATAAAATATTAGCTGTTTATTATACAAGAGAATAAAAAAGTTATTTCCTTTTAAGAGCAGGAAACAGGATAACTTCTTTAATAGAAGTCGTATTAGTTAACAGCATAACTAAACGGTCAACGCCAATACCGCATCCGACAGTAGGCGGCAAGCCGTATTCAAGCGCAGTAATATAATCGGCATCGTAATGCATCGCCTCCGCATCTCCCGCTTCATGCGCTTTGACCTGCTCTTTGAATCGCTCAGCCTGATCAAATGGATCGTTCAACTCATTAAAGCCATTTGATATCTCCATGCCCGCAATAAAGAGTTCAAAGCGTGCTGCAATTTTAGGGTTCTTTGAGTCCCGTTTTGCTAAAGGAGATGTTTCAACCGGGAAATCTATAATATAGGTAGGATTAATAAGTTTCGATTCGGCAACCTCTTCAAAAAGTGCAAACACCTTTTGACCATAGGAAGCGTACGGATTTGCCAATTTTACTTTATGTGCAGCGAGTGTGGCATCAATATTTTTTTCTTCAAGCTCATTCTGCGTTATAGCGCTATAGGCCATAATCGCCTGTTGCGCGTTCATGCGGTCAAATGGCTTAGAGAAATCGAGCGTATAGTTGCCAAAAGGAACTGTTTGACTGCCACATATCTTTAATGACATATCACGAATAAGATTTTCAACAAAGCTCATGGCAAAATGGTATTCTTCGTGCGCCATATAAAATTCGACCATGGTAAATTCAGGGTTGTGTCGCGTCGAGACACCTTCGTTTCTGAAGTTACGGTTGATTTCATACACGCGCTCAATGCCGCCAACCACGAGCCGCTTTAAATAAAGCTCAGGTGCGATACGCAAATAAAAGTCTGAATCGAGGGCATTGTGATGCGTAACAAAAGGTCGAGCCGCTGCGCCGCCAGGAATTGGATGAAGCATGGGCGTTTCGACTTCACAAAAATCATTTTTATCTAAATATGAACGGATCTCTTTGACAATTGCAGATCGCTTAATGAACCGCTCGCGCGTTTCCGGGCTGGTCATTAAGTCTAAATAGCGTTGACGATATTTAGTCTCAATATCTGCAATGCCATGGAATTTTTCTGGTAGCGGATGTAAACATTTGGTTAAAAGTTGCCAATCGGTTATGCGTAAGGTGATCTCCCCCGTTTTTGTTTTAAAAGGGATACCCGTACACCAAATGATATCGCCAAGATCGATATACTCTATAAATTTTTTAAAGGATTCTGCGCCAATAACATCTTCCCTGATATAAATCTGCATACGCCCAGAACGGTCCTGAATAGTAACAAAGCCTGCTTTGCCCTGCATACGGCTGGTCATAATGCGGCCGGCAACAGCGTACTGCTTCTCAGCACCTTCAACAAATTCATCAACAACTTGTTTACAGGTATATGAAACCTCGCGCATCTCAGCCCATGGGCTTATGCCTGCTTTTTCAAGTTCTTGTACTTTCCGTACACGCATTTCATATTCTGATTGACCTAATTGGTGTAGATTTTCTTGGTTACGTGAAGAATCCATGTTAAAATACCACTTTCTAAGATTAATAAAACTTCGTTACCATAAGTTTACCATGAATAAAGCGATACCCCAAAAATCTATTATCTTCACCCTACTTCTGAGCTTTTTACCCCTATTTTCTGAGATTATAGAGATAAAGCATTTCCATGAAATAGTGCACTACTGTACCCCCGGAGCCCTTGTCTTATTAGATATGGACAACACCACTTTGGAGCCTGAGCATGAAAGCCAAGTTGCTAGCGAGCAGTGGTTCTCAACGCTGATAAGAAAATTTCCCACCATTGATGCCGCGATTTCACACTACTGCGCCACAGCACTCAATACCCCCATGAAAACAGTTGAGCCGACCATTCCAGAGATTTTACATGCTATTCAAGAACAGGCGCTGCTGCTTGGATTTACCATGCGGTCGCTTGTCCTAGCACCTCAAACAGTTCAAGCCTTACACCATAATGGCATCAACCTACTATCTCAAATTCCTGACCAGGGGTTTATGATAGAGGACCAATTTCCCGTTTTGGTATATCACGACATTATTTTCTGCCAAGGGAGAAAGAATGGCATCACGCTTTTTGATGTTCTTGATGCGAACGGTATATGCCCTGAAACTATTGTGATGATCGATGATAAAAGACAGTACCTTGAAGTGATAGAACGGGCATGCACCAAACGCGGCATTAAATTTATTGGCTTACGTTATGGATATCTTGATGAAAAGGTAAAACAGTTTCTTGCTCAGCACAGCTTATAAATTTATAATGCGCCAGAAAGCTTACCAGCGGTAAAATGTACGTGCAGATGCATAACAATTTGGCCAGCCATTTTGCCGCTATTCACCTGCAATTTAAAATCATGTGCGGCGGGGATGGTTTTTGAAAGTTGCTGCGCCATAGCAAGCATTTTACTGCCATAAAAAAAATCGACATTCTCCATGGCCTGAATATCTTGAATATGTTTTTTAGGAATTATCAGGTAATGGACAGGCGCTTTTGGCGCAATATCTTCAATTACCAAAATATCATCAGTTTCAGCAATTTTTTTTGATGCTATATCGCCACGAATAATTTTACAAAAAACACACTCTTGCATGGATCACCTAAACTTTTTTTTACGTCAGTGCTTTGATGATAATTAATCTATTTGTTTTTAAAAACTTAATCAACACATTTTGCAATAAAATCTTCAATCTTCTGTTTATACTCAGTCGGGATCTGTTTAAACATCTTCCCATGCCACGTATTATCAACCGTCCACAGCTGCCTGCACGAACTACCCAAAGCGTTATACAGCTTTTCAGCATGGCAATAATTAATCAGATGGTCTTTCCGGTCATGCATGATCAGTACCGGGCAGGTAATTTTATGTGCATAAGTGCGATAATCACTCACCGCATACGAACAACCCATGAGATATTCGTACCATGTTAATGCAAGCCATCCGATAGGAAAAGGTATTTTTTTACCGCGCTGCAAAATAGTAGCTACCGTGTATTTAAAATCGCTCGGCGCAGAATCTGAGATAACGACATCAAAAGGCGCACCGTAAGCTGCCGCCCGCAGCACGCCCGCACCACCTTGTGAAACACCAATACCAATAAGAGGTAATTTGTCTGAAATATGTTTTTTGGCATACTGACACGCAGCTATAATATCCAGATGCTCCTGAAGCCCCAGACACACTTTGGTGCCACTACTCTCTCCCTGCCCCCTGAAATCGATCAGTAACAGGGTGTCTTCAGGAAATATATCGGCAAGATCTGCCATGCGTTCTTTGGTATGCTTAAAGCCATGGCATATCACAAAGATCCGCTTGGCCTGCTTGCGTTCTAGCAATAACCCCGCAATAGCGATACCATCGGGGGTAGTAAAAGTAACTGGCCGCGCGCCGAGAGCCAAAAGTCTCTCCCGCTGAGTTACAATTTTTTCCCATTTTTTGGGATTCGCCTCATACGGTATACGGCCACTTAATACTCTTTCTATTGACACAATGCTGATAAAAAGCAGCGTCATGCCTATACTCAATGCCAAAACGACCCACGTAATTATTCTTTTTTTGTCCATAATCCCCCCGATTATATTACCCTACCCTTTCTTTAGTGTACCAAACCGATGCCCCAAAGCGTTACAAAAACAAAAAAATAGCATATATTTATAGTATAAAATTAGATAAAATCTATAAATAGTTAGCGAATAAGGTCATGAATACAAAAAAGATCATTATAACTGCGCTCTTTTTTCTCCAAACCTCGACCCATTGCTTAGAGTGGGTAGAATGGGCAACACGCGCACTTCTGATCGGTGTTCCGGTTGAAGCCTGCTGGCAGACATATTCAAAGAACTCAAAAGTTTTTCCGATCTCTGTCGATGATCCTAAGCTGATAAGCCACAATTTCGTATCTTCCGACAAGGCATCGGAAGAGCTAAATGCCGATCAAAACGAGAAAAATAAGATAATACAAGGTATGCGGAGTGCGGCCGAGACTAGTTTTTTCATAACGCAACGACCAATAGTTCCCGTGCTTGTTGCTAGAGAAGCAAATGGAAGCTCGGGCGGAGCAACACTCATGAAGGATATAAAAAGCAATAAAATTAACATACTCACTGGCGACGTCGATTTCTTCAAAAAATATGCCTTAAATCCACATGAAAAAGAGGCAACACTATATCATGAAGCCGGACATATCGTTCTTGAACATGGCGAAAAAAAGGTCGCCTTTAAACAACAAGTAAACGTTGCTTCTCTTGCGCTCGGCACACTTTTATTTTTTATAATGCCTCAAGTTAATCAAGAAGAGTATCGTAAAGGAATTGCAAGAAATATTCAGATCGCCCTAGCACAATATCTCATTCAAAAAATAGTTCCAAATTATCATGCAAAACTATGTGAACAGGAAGCCGATGATTTTGCTCTTGAGCGTTGCGAAAATCCAGCTGCTTTAGAGGCGGAAAGCAATCAGATGCGAGCACACTATGAAAAAGAAAAAAAATCATTAAAACTTGGCCGCTTTTCTAACTCATTATACAATCTCTTATACAAAACTATCTCAACTCATCCACACCCACTCTCGCGCGCCCAGCGTTTTTCAGAAGCAGCGCAAAAGTTGCGCGAAGAGCAGGCGCACAAGCAATAGCTTCCTATATTACGATCGACTCGATTGTGTGATACACTTACCACCTAGCTTATATTAACCAATCACCCGGAGTTTCCATGGTAAGTAAATTTTTCACCAGTATTTCATGCATCATGCTGTGCGGCAGNNNGAATCGGTAAGTTCGCCGTTTGAAAAGATAGATATCTACACCACAAAACAGTGCGGCAACATGCTTGTGCTTGATGGCGCCATACAACTTACGCAATGGGACAATAGCGCCTACCATGAAATGATCGCCCACGTGCCCCTTTTAAATCACCCAAATCCACAACGTGTACTTATTATCGGCGGTGGCGATGGCGGCGCGCTTACTGAAGTACTAAAGCATGCCAATATCACTGAGATAGTCTTATGTGAGATAGATGCAGAAGTAGTCCGGGTGTCCCAAAAATATTTCCCCGAATTTTCTGACAGTTTTTCTGACTCTCGAGTGCAGATAGTTTTTGCCGACGGCGCTGAGTTTATTAAGAATTTTGCCGATTATTTTGATGTTATTATCGTCGATGCATCCGATCCCGAAGGCCCTGCGTGCGTTCTGTATTCTGACCAATTTTACCAAGACCTTTATCGTGCACTTACTCATGATGGCATACTTGTTGCACAAGCCGAATCACCCTTTTTTCATACCGATCTAATCAAACAATGGCATGACCGGAACAGAAAATTATTTACTCATGCAGCATATTATTATGCATTGGTGCCCACCTACCCAAGCGGTGTTATCGGGTTTACCTATTGCTCAAAACAGTATGCTCACGACAATACGCCCCATATAAACCGTATGCCTGAGGATTTGCATTACTATACACCCGAATTGCATCGGGCAAGTTTTGTGCTCCCTGCATTTTTGAAGAAGATGCTATAAAAAGCTGTGATTACACAATAGAATATGCTAACGTATCGATGTCCCCCTTTTGATAGAACGGGTGTATACCAGTAACCTTTCTAAAATACAAGAGCTACTCCCCCTTTTAGATAATCAGAGTGATTTTACTATTAAACTTGATCACTCACTTAAAGTAGGAGCATCTGTCGACTTGGATACTAAAATTATCAATGTCTCAAAAAGCTTAACTGACCGGATCAACAAAAATAATGGTCTGACTGCGGCGGAAAAATTCGAAATCTACCAAAATATTGTGGACTATCATTTCATCTAACAAAAAAAGGCAAACTACCAAAAGAAGATCTTGAATTGATCCAACAAAATCTATATGCGGAAAAGTGCTCGCTGTTTAAAGATCTAACATTGAAAGAATTTGTCGCTAGACGTATTAGAGAACTTAAAAATCAAGAATTTGATTTATAGCGTTTAATTGATCGGGAGATGCTAGGCCTGCACTTTCGCGGCTATGTGCATAATAGCAACCCGATATTTCCTGATTGACGATATAATTGTAGTAGGTTACCCTCGTTAAGATAGACTAAAATATATTAAATAAATTGAAATTTGAGATATCCTCCGTGAAAAAATTACTCATCTTAATAATAAGCGCAACCCTTTCTTTTACCCCTTTCACAGAAGCAAAACACACCGATTCACTCGTTGAAAAAATGGATCAATGCGAAACCTATGAATCTTTTGCTGTTGTAGCGAGAACAGCGATGAAAAATAAGAAAATCAAAAAACATAATTGTCGCGAAGTTCTTGCCATGGTTCTTGTGGCATGCGCATTCGGATGGTCTAAAGAATTACTTGAAGAATATTTGATTTATTGCGAAAAGCAGGGATTGATTAAATATCTTGACGATAATATCTAGGATTAGTTTTAGCAAAGCTCAAGACATATGATGACGATTATCGCCGACTGACCGTCAATCTGAGAACCATTATATACAGGCATGGTGAGTGCCCGCGCGCCCTTCGATACATTTGTGCGCTTCGCACCAACACTCCCAGGCTTCGCGCAAGGCTCCGCCGGGCACGGCAGGGTGAGCGGGTGTATCGAACCATATGATAAAATGCTATACATTACAGATTTAAATTGACTGGCCTGCCCGTCTTCGCTGAAAAGTGGCGAAGCCAGACGAAGCTGCTTCAGCAGCGAAGACTGGTGCCGGAGGTCGGACTCGAACCGACACAGTGTTGCCACCGCGGGATTTTGAATCCCGTGCGTCTGCCATTTCGCCACTCCGGCTTATATTAATCGACTTTCTTCCCCTTAAGTGGTGAAGTTTATCCTGAGTACTTCGACTTTGCTCAGTATGAACTCCGTCGAAGGGCCACTCCGGCTTATATTAAGAAATGTATGTTAAGTATACCAATATCAATACATTTGAACAGTTTTTTCTTAAAATGCCTGCGGTATCTGTAATAATGGTAAATAGAGCGATAGCAACAGAAAGCCAATAGCTACACCAAGGGCCACCAGCAAAAGTGGTTGCATAAAAAGTGTGATTCTATCAAGCCGCTTGAGTGCACGGGCCCTAAATATAACGCTCAATTGTTGTAAAATGATCTCCAATTGCGCCGTTTCATGAGCAATGGTAACACAATTGGTGATC
Organism: Candidatus Babelota bacterium; assembly: GCA_003165355.1. Classification (GTDB taxonomy): domain Bacteria; phylum Babelota; class Babeliae; order Babelales; family Babelaceae; genus BOG-1370. Next base: position 16,944 of record PLTG01000025.1, read on the forward strand.
TCAGCAACGGCAAATAATGGACTGAGCCGTACGACCAAGGCAAAAGGTCTCCCCTTCTGAACTTCTTCTTGCATCATCACTAACTGCTGCTGGATAATCGAACTGTTAAAACTTTGCCCCACATGCAATAATGCTCGGGAAAGCGTTTGGCCAGATTTCATTAAAAGTGAGATCGATTGCAAACACTGTGCTCGCGCAAGGTCTTGATAAAGCGGCCCGACTACCGGCATATGCAATAAGAGCCAATCAAACCCCCTTTTGCCAGCACGGCTCTTTGAAATACCAAAGCAAACTACTGCAAAAGCGGTCACGCATCCTAGCAGCGCAACAATATTAAACAGAGTAACCCAATCACCCAATGCCAATAACAGCTTTGTGCTCGCTGGCAAGGGCGTTTTAAGCATCTGAAATATCTTTTTAAATTGCGGCAAAATAAAGATTATCAAGAAAATTATAACCACCATAAAAAAAAGTGCTGTGATAAGTGGCATAGCAACGGCTGATACTATTTTTGCACGAACTCCTGCAATCTCCTGAAGCTGGGCAGAGCGCTGAGTACATGCAGTAGCTAAAAATCCGGAATCATGCCCCGCTTTAAGCGCATGCAACGTCAACATATCAAAAAGCTCCGGGTAATAAGCCGCAGCATCTGCAAATGATTTACCCTGATCCACGCTACGCATGCAAAAAAGAAGAACCTGCCGCGTATACTCTTTTTTCACTAGTGAACTGATAATGGCCAGCGCCTGAGAAAGACGGACATGTGCTTGCAATAATTGGCTCAGCTCATTCAATACCGCTTGCCGATCAGAAAAAGAGCATGGTTTTAAAAACGTGTGGCGTACGGGAGCGGCGTGCACACATTCTATGCCCTGTTGACGCAAGAGCAGGCCCAGATCATGGGTGTCCACGCATGCACTGTGGCCAGTATGCGGCTGCCCCTTTTGATCATATCCAAACCATTTAAAATAGGCCATTTTGAACCTCCAAATGCAACTTATTAAATATTGCCTGCTTTGAATCAAAACCTATTATTTCAATTCGCTTGATCCGGGCGGTGGCACCTGCAACCAAGGTAACTGAACCCTTAGAGATGCCAAGCGAGCTCGCTAAAAAAGCTATAACTTCGTGATTTGCCTTATTATCTTCTGGGGGGCTATTTACATAGCAACGCAGATCATATACCGCATCTAATTTCAATAGCTGCTTACGTGCGCGCGGGAAGACCTTTATATCAAGAATAATAGACATATAAAACGACTTGCATAAAATCTTAAAATCTTTATGCTTTTGAATATACTCAATCCAA
>PLTG01000030.1 GCA_003165355.1 Candidatus Babelota bacterium
CGCTTTTTGCCCAATAGTGCTTGTGGAGGGCATTTCCTCTTTTGTATATTCAAGTCGATTATCTCGAAAATATTTATCGACATAAGCTGCTCGGTCGGCTTGCTGCCCGGGAGTGAGTTCACTATTGGGGATATTAAAATCAAAAGCTGGATAAGTACGAGTGTCGATATTTTCACTATACGCGGGCATTCTGCGCCCTGGTCCGGTACTACGCTCAGAACTTTCTAAGTTTACAGAACTTAAGCAACATACGAATAATATGCCATTCAGATATAGATTTTTCATTACTTTACCCCTACTTTTTAAACCATAATTGAAATACTGCTTATTATAATAATCCTATATTTCGACACAATTAGTCAATAGTTTAAAGAATTAATATAGAAAGGAAACGCCCCGCAATTTTATTCTAAAATATCTAGATTTAGATTTTGTTTTACTGGAGCTTTTTCAACTATCTGACGAATTGTTGCTTTGTGCCGAATAACGGCAATGGGCCTCCCAATTCCTTCTATCGAGATAAATTTGATACCAGCTGACCTCTGATTGACGTAATCTGCGCGATCAGCTTGCTCCTCTGGAGTGAGCTCATTATGGGGGATATTAAAATCAAGAGCGCGGCCAAGATTTCTAGGCGCTGTAGTTATCACGCATTCCGGGCCGCTGCTTTCAGAACTTTCTAAGTTTTTAGAACTTAAGCAACATAAAAATAATATGCCGTTCAGATATAGCTTTTTCATTCTTTTCTCTTTATTTTTTAAGTATCATTGGAAAGATTATTCTAAGGTCTTGCTGATGGCTCAATCGAAAGTGATCGTTTTTTTGCTTCAGCTAAAGCCATGTGATAATTTTCATAAGGGCCAGGGTGAGTTGCACGAGACCAAAACTCTTCAAGTGTTATGTGCCGCAGACACAGCTGCTTCAGTAAATCAATGAAGCGGCGCGGTTGTGATTGTTGAAAATCTTTATGTGATAATGCATTCTCAATGTATTTATCATTTATCTTTTCCCACGAAAACTGATCAGCCTGTTTCTCGTGATCATATATAGTTTTAAAAAGATAGTATATTGAACCGATCATACATGCCAAAAATACTCTTTCAAGCTGAGGTCTTCGTTTGAAAAAATCATGGTTATTGTATGCATTATATACCCCTTTAATACTGATCATTCCTGCTCCCATAGCCCAAAACGCAATAGCATTTCGGCGTTCGCAAAGCATGTGATTAAAATGTAAATGGCCCGCTTCATGCAAGAGCGCTCTGTGCGCAAAACCAGAAGGGTCCATAGTCAGATCCTGCACACAGATATTATTCAGAATTATATAATTACATGAACTATTTTGAGATGCTGCCGCGTATTCCACAGTAGTATCAAAGCCTTCCGGATGCTGCAAAATTACTAGTGGCTTATCTTGGGGAATTAAATCTCCTAAAACGGCTCGCACTAAATTATCAATTTCCGGAGTGGCTGGTCTTAGGTATTGAGAAGTTCCATCTGGCATACCATATCCGTGCCTTTCAGGACTAAAACCAAATATGATATGATCCAGTGCATGTATTTGTGCGAAAACAAAAACCATGAATAGTGCAAAAATGTTATTTTTATTCATAAAAAAATCTTTAATTTATTTTAAAAAATGTACTTTGATTCCAAATAATCCGCGAGTAACGTAGAGCGTCAACATAACCGCGAGGCAGAGTGGCGCTACCCATAGCCACATGACAAAACTATGTAATAAAAGCTGACTATAGTTTGGCAGCGAGGTTGTTATACTTCTGGTTATAGCAAAATAGAGTGTATAAAAAAGAACGGCTGTTGCGAGCAGTTGCGCCATATAGCGGACCAAAAATTTATATAAAACATTGATATAAATCTTCAAGTTGAAATGATAACGTAATACCGCAAGAAATAGAACAGTTTGAAAGAGCGCTGCCAACGAGGTTGCGGTAACAAGCCCAAGGGCTCCGAATGTGTTCATTAAAAAATAATTGAGCGCTATATTGACACCAACGGCTACCAAAGAGATAACGGTGGGGATAACGGTGCTATGGAGCGCGTAGTAGATATTCATTAAAATCTTATTCAATGAAAAGAATATAAGCCCGAATAAGAAGGCCTGCAATAATATGCTTACCTGCTGGACATCATACAGCGTGAATTTAGGGGAATAGTAGGTGGTGTAAAAGATATCATAAGAAAAAAAGCCCATCAGTAATGCAGCGGGCAGGGAGATCCATAAGATCATTTTTATCGATTCCAAAAGATAAAAACTCAATCGCTTGGGCTTATAAATTGAAACGCGTGAAAAATGGGGCAATAAAATGGTTGAAAAGGCTACTGCAAATATCCCGAGAGGTATCCGCATGAAATTGGATGCATACGAAATAAACGTGGTAGACCCCACTGGCAGATACGAAGCAAACTGCCCATCCACATAGACATTGATCTCCAAAATACTCATGGTTATCAAGCAAGGGAAAAATTTGATAAGAATTACCCCAAAATCTCGCCACGTTGACCAAGTGGGCAATGAGAACGTTAAACCGCTATAGAAGTATCCTATAACATGCATGAGCGCTTGCACAAAGCCTGCAAAGACAATCCCCCATGCCAAATACTCGATAGGTAAATTATAACGTAAGCAACCGATCAGTACCCCAATAAAAACTATATTGATGGCGATCTGCCCAGCGGCCGGGACAAAAAAATGGTGTATAGTTTGCAACCCACATGCCATAATCGCCGAGCTTGAGATGAATAGGATAAAAGCGATCAATATTTTTAAAAGGGGCACCGCTGCAGCATGCTGCTCTAACGAATAACCTGGAGAAGTAAAAGTAATAACTGCGTCAGCATACACCCAAATAATGGCACATAGAGCGAGTAACATGCTCTGAATTATCACTAAGGTGAGGGTAATAGTTTTACTTATTTGAGAATAGTTATCATGCTTGCTAACAAGCGATGGCACAAGGGCGGCGCTGAGCGCCCCTTCTGCAAAGATCTTGCGCAATCCGTTGGGGATTCTAAAGGCGGTATTGTAGGCATCAGATACAGCATTCACGCCCAAATAGCGAACTAAAAACATTTCACGTACAAAGCCGAAGATCCGGCTTATAAGTATAAAAAAGCTCATTTGAAGAGTGCTTTGAATGATATTCTTTTTTGTCATGCGGGACATAAACGACCTATAGAAATATTTCAATATTTAAAAAAAACTTGATACTCAAATAGTATATCGATTCTTTGCTCTCTTGAAAAGTGATGCCAGTCTTGCAGGTATTTCAGAGAAAAGTTATCACATCGCTACACCATTTTTTAAGATAATGCTTCATTTTTTAAAACGGACGATGTATTCTCAGGGGGAATATCGTTATTAGTTATTGAAAGGTCACTATGAAGAAAATAGTAGTCTTGGTAATATCTCTTTTTATTTACAAAACTGCGGTTGTCGCCACTCATAATTTAAACGACTCATATAGTGAAGTGGAGAGGCCCGATCGTGAAATCATCACGCTATTGCAACATCAAACTAATTATTTACATAGAGATCAAAAGATTCAACAGGGTTTAATCAACCTACTTAGTCAGATAGAAACAGAATCGCCTGAAGCGCATCTCATTGCGGCCGAGATTGCCTTTAATCCCGTGTCCATGAATGACGCTAAGATGGTTGGCGAGTTTCTTATGAAGTCTACAGGGCATTTTAAAGATGATTTTAGATTCCATTCAAGCAATCAGGATAAAGAAGAGTTCGGGTTAAGATCATTGGTTAATGCATATTCCGCCGCCAAAAAGCGCAACCAGCTTGATCGCTATTCTTTGAATATTATGACAGCCTTTCAAAAGTTTTTAGAAAATAAAAAAAGTTCAGTGGAAGAACGCATTGAAAAAAGAGCAAAATATACAGCAGCAGGTTGCGCAACTGGCACCACCGGCGCGCTTTGCTTTATATATCCGGGCATTCTGTGTCTGACGGGTTTTTTGAGCGCGATAGGCTATGATGAACCCGCGCCTGCAGGAAGCAATGCTCCCGCCTCTCGAAGAAGTTTTTTAATAGACGCTACCTCTGATTTGTTTACTAACAAAGTTAATGCCTATAAAGAAAATACTTCCAGAAGCACGCTTATTGAAATATGCGAAAATATTGATGCAGTCACAAAGGGTGATTTCTTTAAAGACAATCTTGCCATCTTGGAGCCATTTAGCACTCATGAAAGAGCCGTAGCTGGCCTTTTATCGAAATTATACACTGACGGCATTATTGTGCGTTCTGATGCTGCAAGAATTGAAGAATTAAAGGCACTCAAAGACAAATAGCATCTAACGCGTTTCAGAAACCTTCATTTTTGGGAATAAAACAGAGTATCTTGTATGAGATAATAGTTTGATTTAGTTAACCAGGATGCAGATATGAAACGTTTAATTCCAATACTCAGCCTTACCATTTTATCATCACTCGCAACAAAACATGTTGCGCCAGAAAAAAATATTCATGCGTTATTAGACAAATTAGAACGATGCCAGGACAATTGCGAGAAAGATGAATACTCAGATGACACAATGGCTGATTATTCATCCACATTAATCGGCGTCGCGAATTTTTTTCTCGCAGAGTATCTCACGCTTCCAAACTGCATCGATGCCAGGTTGAGCCCTTATGCAAATTTATTTCTGAAGCAAGACACTGGGGTGGAATATCGCGATAAAATGGGATTAGTAGCGCTTTTTGCAAGCTATGTTTTTAGACCAGAAAATATAGATGTAGATGATAAAGAGTATCTCGCCCGCAACAGATTAAAAACTCTTATTTTTTGGAAAAAATTAAGACAGGATAACTTTCAAGATTTTGAAAAGGGAAAAAAACTTTTGAGATCCATGATGGTTGCAAGCCCAGGCTTCATACGTGACGATATAAAAACTTTAGAAGACACGGTGAGCGATAACGATAGACGCTCTCTATGGGTTTTAAGTAAAATTTATGATTCAGATTTTGGCATCAATGATGAAAAAAAATCCGAAAAATATTTCCACAAATGGAAAAAAAAGGAACAAAACAAAATAAGAATCTCTGTTGCCATATAAGAAAAATAGATTACGCTAACTAATGATAGTTTTTATAAAAGGTTATATATAATTAAGGTAGCAACCGTGATCAAAAAAGAGATTTCTGCTGGAGTTATTGTTTATATAGAAGATAAAGCCACGCAAGAACGGCTTTATCTTCTTTTGCATTATGCCGGTGGCCATTGGGATTTACCTAAAGGCAAGCTTGAAAAAGGTGAAAGCTTTAAACAAGCCGCTTTGCGCGAACTTAAAGAAGAGACCGGTCTGTCTGCCGACTTGAAAGACAACTTTCAAGAATCACTTGAATATATGTTCAGCAAATCTGAGCGGGGACAAAAAATTAAAATCGATAAAAAGGTTATCTTTTTTGTTGGGCAAGCCTCCGGGGCAGATGTTATCATCTCTCACGAGCATATAGGCTTTATCTGGTTGCCCTATAAAGATGCCTTTAATCGATTAACGTATCAGAATGCTCAACATATTCTGCATATCGCCCACGAGTTTCTTGAAGAAGAAGAGCGCTTTTCCAATACTGCTGTTTAATTGCACGAGTAAGTTGCTTTGTCAGATGTGCATCAACGTGTGCTTGCTCACATTGGGCTTCAATATAGTCTAAAATATCTTCTGGATCGGTTCCATGAAGCTCTACACATTTGCATGCCTCAGTTGCGATATTTGCAATACCTTGGGCTATCCCTAAGCTATTGGCTACAAAGGCAACCTTATCACCCTTTTCTGCAGTCGCTAGATTTAAAAAATGCGCAAACATGGCTAAGAAATTTGCAATAACCACTTTGCCAGTCTCATCGGCATTGGTAAGCTTCTGGTCACGCGGTGGCTTGCAATTTACACATTTAGTATCAGCTTCCAATAAGCATGTTTGCTCTGCGCAAAGCGAACTTGTTGCCATGGCGGCAAAAAAAACTATATACGTCTGTTTCATCGAACATATCCCTTTTATAAAAATATTTTACGGTATAAAAGAGGTTACTAAAAAAAATGCGATAAACGCGAGTGTTTATCTAAAAAAACAAAAACCGGAGTTTTTAGTCTCCGGTTTTATGAAATTATTATGCTAAATATTTTTATTAATCGGTGCTCTCAAGAACATCAGGAATAGAGTGGGCAAAGATCAAAACCTGTAAAATACGTTTCGGGCTCGCTTGCTGCACCTGAAAATTGTATGATTTATAAGAAAAACGATCACCCTTTTTAGGTAAACGTTGGAGCCTTTCAATAAGAAAGCCGCTCAATGTAACCGCGTCTTCAGTTTCAAAGCTTATATTGAAATAGGCACCCAGTTTATCAAGCTCGATACTTGCATCAACCAGCCAACTGTCATGCTTAAGCGCGACAATTTTTTCATTAACTTCTTCGTATTCATCCGTAATTTCACCCACAATCTCTTCAAGCACGTCTTCAAGCGTCACCAACCCGATAATGCTACCATGCTCATTAAGCACCATAGCAATGTGCATATGCTGTTGTTTAAATTCTTTAAGGAGCTGGCTTACTTTGATGCTTTCGGGAATAAACAAGATCGGGCGAACAATACTTTTAATAGGCTTGTCTTCATGATGCAAGAACGCAACAAAGAGATCTTTTAAATGGAGCATGCCTACTATATTATCAAAGTTCCCTTCGTAGACGGGGAATCGAGAGTATTGATACTTTTTGAACTTTTCAAGCGCCTCTTTTTGCGAGGTATCAGATGATATAGAAGCAACGTTGGTAGAGGGAATCATAATCTCACGTACGCCAGTGGTACCTAACCTGAAAATGCTTTTAAGCATGGCCGTTTTTTCTGTCTCCATGAGCCCCTTTTCATAGATATAATCTATAAGAAACTGGATCTCTTTTTCAGATGTAATGCCTTCAGATTGAACATTGGTTTTTTCACCAACTTTTGCCACTACAAAATCTGATATAGAAACAAGAATATTCACAAAAAAGTAAAGCGAATAATAGGTAACAGCGGTGATTCCAAGAGTGTAAGGAAACACTTTATCGCCAAGTGCTTTGGCGACGTTTTTAGGAATAACATCGCCAAAGATTAAAATAGCTGCCGAAACAAAAAGAATATCGATAATATATGATGCCGGAAGACCGGAAAAGAAGTATTGCGTAATTGCAGAGCCTGCGTTGGCTGCGGCAACGTTTGCAAGACAACTTGCGATCAGAATAGCAGAAAATATTCGGTGCGGTTGTTCTTCTAAAGTGGCGAGCAAATTTCTGTATCCATTCGTGGACTGCGAAATCTCTTTCAGTTTAAAAAGTCGCATTGCGGTTATGGTCGTCTCTAAAAATGAATAGAGTGCACATAAACCGAGCGAAACAACAAACATGATAACATGACCGTATATACTACTATCCGGAATGGGCCCCATAAATTAATCAACCTTTCTTGTTACAATTTTATTATTCTTCATCGCCGTCGCCTTCTAAGGCGTCTTCGGCTGAAAACTCATACTCTTTATCAAAGAACGTTTGCAACGATTTGCTCCGTGAAGGGTGGCGCAGCTTGCGAAGCGCTTTCACTTCAATTTGACGCACACGTTCACGGGTAACGCCAAAATCTTTACCTACCTCTTCAAGAGTGTGCTCTGAAGCCACATCAATACCAAAGCGCATTTTAAGCACCTTTTCTTCACGCGGGGTAAGCGATTTAAGCACTTCACGCACACGCTCCTTTAAGTCACTATTAGCAACCGTGTCTGCAGGAGAAAAATCATTTTCATTTTCAATAAAATCTTTAATGAACGCATCTTCACTGTCACCCACTGGTGTTTCTAGCGAGATAGGCTCTTTAGAGATCTTAATAATATTTTTAATCTTCTTCTCATCAATATTCAACTCTTTTGAAAGCTCTGCATGGCTCGGTTCACGTCCATGCTCTTGAATAAAGGTGCGTTTAATTTTGTTAATCTTATTAAGCGTCTCAACCATATGCACCGGCACACGAATAGTTCGGGATTGATCAGCAATTGCACGAGTGATCGCTTGGCGGATCCACCAGGTTGCGTAGGTAGAGAACTTGTAACCACGTTCAAACTCAAACTTTTCTACCGCTTTAGTAAGACCGATATTACCCTCTTGAATAAGATCAAGAAAGTGTAACCCACGGTTTACATATTTTTTGGCGATGTTAACGACTAAACGTAAGTTTGCAAGCGCAAGATTGTCTTTGGCACGCTTATCTTTTGCCTGACAATCGGTAAGTTTTTTAAATAATTGAATGATCTTATCATGCGATAAACCAACTTCATGCTCAATCTTTTTAGCACTCTTTTGAGATGCACGCATAGTTGATTCAAGCTCTGCAAGTTGCTCTTTTTGCTCAGCATCAACAGTTTTTTGTGCCATTAATTCGGCTATTTCGTTCTTGCACTGCTTACTGAGTTCATTTTTCTCATCAATTTTTGCAAGCGATTTTTCAATACGCTTGATAAGTCTTCTTATCAATTTATTTGAAAACTTAATGGTTTGTATCTTTTTACTGATCTCTTCTTTATTTTTTTTGACCTCAGAAAGCATAGCCTTTTTTTGCGCATCAGTTTCGAGCTTACCGCGGTAACTGCGATAAATTTTCTCTTCATTGTCCATGAGCGCTTGAATTTCAGCGATCTTCTTTAAAAGATTATCTTTTTCTTCTTCGTATTTTGGAAGATTCTCTTCGCCAAACTCAGAAAATTGAATAATATCTTTCAAGGTAGAATTATCTTTAGTAAGTTTTTCACCGATAAGAAGCAACTCTTTGTGAATAAAGGGGAACTTAGAAAGTGCTTCAATGCTTTCACTTTTGCATGATGCGATCTGTTCGGCAATGATAATCTCTGTTTTTTTATTCAAAAGGGGAATCTTGCCAATATCACGTAAATAACATTTTACGCCGTCGGGCATATAGCTCGATTCCGATGCCTCTTTAATGGTATCATCACTCTCCGGGTCATCTTCAGACTCAGAAGCCTCTTCGTCCTCTTCAGCAAAATCGAAAGTGCTTTCAATATCACCCGTGAATTTGCGTGCGGCAGTGGTCTCTTCTTGCGCGAACTCTTCGATATCTGCACCAGCTTCAAGCTCATCATGCATTACAAGTTCAATATTTTCGCGCTCTATAGTCTTTAAAAGATCATTAATTTCTTGTTCAGCAAAGTTGTTGCTTTCTGCAAAATCCATCACCTCTTCATAGGTCAATACGTTGGCGCGTCTACCCTTATCAAGCAGCCCCTCGGTAAGTTCTTGCTTTAAATCAAGCTCGCGGTTACCCGTAGAGACGAGTACTTTTGCTTTTGCAGAGGTTTTAGATGAAGTTTTTGTTTTTGTCTTAGAAAGCACAGCGGCTTCAACTTCAGGTTCGTTTTCAGCGCCAAGTACTTTAGAAGGATTCTTTTTCAGATCTCCGGTGGAGAGCTTTGTTTTGCGTATTGTCATATCAAGTCTTTCCCAAATAATTTTTGCTTGAGGCTTTGAAATTGAGTGATTATCGTTTCTAATTCCTGATTATGATTCAATTTCTGGGCTTGCGCTATTTTAATTTTGACACCATTTACTATCATTTTCCATTGTTTTTGATAAAACTGTAAAAAAAGTTCCTCCAACGCAGGACCTTGCCCTTGAACTTCATCTTCCATTAACAGCGAAACGACAAACTCACGTTCATTTTCGGTACAAAGATCAGTAATAGAAACAGCGTTCAACTGGTCTGCACTCGCTTGGAGCCGTTCGATAATCGGAAATAAATAAGGAGAAAATGCAAGTTTCAAAAAGGCATGCTCTTCGGGCGTCAGGATATATTTTCTACTCAGTATACCAGAAAATATTTTTTTCTCCAAATCACTAATTTCTATTTGTGTATTTTGCTGAGGCTCCTGAGGGGCCTGACTCACAGGCTGGAAATCAATACGAGCAGGTTTTTTTGTTGGTTGTCCCAAAAGACTCTTTTTAAGAGTTTCGTAAGAAACGGCACATGCAACAGCGGCCTTTTGAAGCAAAAAGTCTTGTTTGATGGGATCTTGGACCTGAACAATAAGTTCTATAATTGCCTTAATGCCTGCCATACGCTCCTGCAGGCTCATATCACCATTTTTTTGCTTGGCTGTTTTTTGTATAAAATACTCAAAAATAGTGACCGCCGCATGAGTGAGCGTATCGAGCGAAGCGCCTTGAGCCACGAGTGAGCAGGGGTCCTCCCCTTCAGGAAGCTGTATAACAAAAGGTTCCAGATCAACGTCCCAACAGAGTTGAGTAAGGCGTAATGCAGCCTTTTGGCCAGCGGCATCACCATCGTATACCGTATAAAGTTTTTGCACATGGCGCGATAAATTTTTTATATGTTCAGCCGTGCATGCAGTTCCCAGTGTTGCCACCGTTTGAGGCAAGCCTGCCTGGGCAAAAGCGATGCAATCAAGATACCCTTCAACTAAATAGGCAGTCGCTGCCTCTTGGATACTCTTTTTTGCCTGGTAAAAGCCATATAGAATCGTCCCTTTAGAGAAATAGGGGTGATCCTGGGAATTGTAATATTTTGCCCGAGTGTCTTCAGGCGCAAATACACGCCCGCCAAGTCCGCAAGCGCGGCCCAAGGCATCTTGGATAGGGAAGGTTATCCGCTCTTCGTAGGGGCTATAAAGTGTTTCCCGTTCTGAGACCCGTAAGATATTGGCCTGAATAAAATCTTGAGCAAGCAGGTTTTTATCTGTGCCCGCTTTTAATAACTGTTTAATGCTCTGCTGTCCGCCCGGGAAATAGCCTATGGAGAATCTTTGAATGCTCTCCGGGGTAATCCCACGCTTTTTAATATACTCCTGAGCTAGACGAGACTTTTTAAATTGCTCTGCGCACCACTGAGCAACCGTTTCATGAGCCAGGGTATATACCTCTTTTTCATGCTTGCTTGTCACAGTGGACAGTACCTCTTGGGGAAGCTCTATGCCATGGCGCTCTGCAAGATGCTTTGCCGCCTCCACAGGAGAGCAGTTTTCTGCTTTAGTGATGAAAGTGACCACATCGCCGCCAGAATGGCACCCAAAACAATAAAATATCTCTTTATGGGGGCTGACAGTGAACGATGCCGTTCGTTCGTGGTGAAACGGACATTGACCTTTCCAGTAATTACCCGCCTTTTTAAGGCTTGTATACTCTTGGACAACATCTAAAATAGAGACTTTGGTTTTGATAGCAGAAAAAATATTCATAATTAATGAGTATAGCGCACTATGTCTGTTCTGTATTGCTTAGGGTTTTCCAGGTTTGTTATTAATACCCGATCAACTTTATAATATAACATTATATCAAAGATTATTAATCTATTGTTTTAACTATAAAGTTTTAAATATAATGAATAATAGATAGTAAAAATAATAGAAATTTAAAAATAGGAAACGATAATGAAAAAAGCTCTAATCTTACTCATGGCCACGGCGGTGGCCTTAATTATGCCTTACGTTTTCTCTATGCGGGCACCTTCAATGGCCCAAGCGCCTTGGAAAAGCTTTGCCCAAGAGCCCGGCCGGTATTTAGCGCCTACTATTGTTCCTAAAAATGTTCCGGTACAAAATAAGACACTTGTCGCAACTTTAAATAATACCATCCAAACCTTGCAGCACATTAAAAAAGAATCTGATGTATCCAAGGTTGCACTTGAAAAAAATATTACAGAGTTGGAGCGCGAGCTTGAAAAATTGGATAAAATTACTCCAAAGTTTCTTAAGAAGCCAAGAGAGGCTTCCCTGTATAATTCTTTGAGCTGCCTTATCGAATATTTAGATCAACTAATTAGGTCGATAACCGATCCATGCAGAGGGTATCGCTCCATATTGGGCAAGAGAGGAGTCGAAGGATTTAAAGAAATTAAAAAAATGGCTGAAATAGAAGCAACCTTGAGTCTCAGAATGACTCTTTATAGTAAAAATAATTTAGAAGAACTTATGGAACTTGATGATGCGATTGCACTTGATGCATTAATTAAAAAGGCAAAATTTACTATTGGGGCCTTAGAAAGATGTTTAAATGGCCAGCTCAGATTTTGGGATATACAAGACTATTTACTCTCTGCTTTCGCCGCACGTCATCTTGATTATGAACTTTCCACTTCACTTTATTATGACAAAATATCCCCTCTTTTATCTTCTATTGAAAAACTGGAATTGAAATTTGAAATGGGTTATAAGGATTTTATAAGTTATTATAGAGGCAGAGGGGTAGAATTTGATTCTGATGATGAAAAGTTTTCTTAATTTGCGCTATATCAAGATTGAGGGGGGACTATTTTACCCATCTTTTTCTTGTTTACTCAATAGTTAAATGTATTTTTTTTCCTAAACCCTGCGTTACTTTCAAAAGGGTCAAAAGGGTTAGAGAAAGATTCTTTGGATTGAGCAAGCGGCTAATAGCTGCCGGAGAAGTTCCGATGTTTTACAGGCCCAAAGAGCTCGTAAAGCACTCAGGATGCGCGAGTAGGGCGTTGCGTGAAAATAAAAAGGACTATACCAATACCCATGACCCCTATACTCAACCACTGGTGCAAAGAAAAATAGCTGGTAGAAATAAGAGATTCAGCCGTGTTAATAATACGGTCGCCACGAAAGAAGTCGACCATAAATCGCTCAAGGCTTGAAAGAATAAGATACAGCGCGGTGATCTGCCCCGGGGCGAGTTTAACTGTCCGCGAAAGAACCTGCAAGAATATAAAAATAGCTAAAAATATGAGTGAACTATACAGCTGAGTAGGATGCAAAATTGCATTAAGCGGCGCGTGCGACCCTGCATGGCTATACGTAATTCCCCATGCCACAGCAGTTTGGCAACCAAAGCAGCAGCCTGCAAAAAGACAGCCCAGGCGCGCGATAGCCTGCGTAAGAGGCAGATAGCTAGCAGCGAGGTCTAAAATAGGCAGCACGGGAACAGCCTTGAAGCTCAGATAGATCGGAATAAAGATAAGCCCACCGAGCAACCCGCCCAATACAGAAAGCCCACCGTTCCAAAGCGAAAAAGCTTCGGCCATTGAATGATATGAATGCCATTCGCTGATAATATGCACGATGCGGGCGCCTGCAAGAGCGCTTAAAATCGTAAAAACCAAAAGTCGCTCATAGAGCAATCCCGATATATATTTTTTACGTACTGGATGGTTAAGGGTGAGCGTAATAAAAGCGACAACACCTAAGGCGATAAAGATACCGTAGATATGAACCGAAAGTGGCCCAAAAATCTTAAACAATTCTGGGTTAAAACCTATATTCAACATGAGCCGTCCTGTGCACAAAAGGTTTGATTATCGAGCATTTCACGCGATTTGAAAATTAATAGTGAAATTGCTGCCGGAGTCATACCCTGAATAAGAGCGGCTTGCGCAATGGTTGCCGGCTTAACGCGAGCGAGCTTTTGACGCAATTCGATACTGAGGCCCGATATATCGCTATAATCGAGAGTTTCAGGAATAGCCAGTTCTTTATAGTGTTGCATCTTTTCAATTTCGCGCTGTTCGCGATGTAAGTATGGCCCATAGAGCAATTCTGCAAATATCGATGCCTGTGCACGCGTTGTCAGCGGCTCTGGGCTCAAGCGATTAATCGCTTCATATGCGTAGTTGCTGTCACCAACACCCAGCTTTTGAGTGATCGTAATATATTCTTTGCTCTCTTTGATAGCCTTGGCAACTTCCAGCACCGTTTTGTGCTCAGCATCGATAGCATCATGCAATGCTTTATCGATTAACCCCAGTTCATATGCCCGCTTATAAAATCTGCTAAATACGTTATCTTGACGCAAAACAAGCCTACGTTCGGCTCGTGAGGTGAACATGCGATACGGCTCGTCTGCACCGAGTGTTACCAGGTCATCGATCATAATACCGATATAACTTTCGTTGCGGTCCAGAATAAAAGGCTCTTGGTTATGCGCCTTAAGATGCGCGTTAATACCGGCTAGAATGCCCTGACCTGCAGCCTCTTCATAGCCAGTGGTCCCATTAATTTGTCCCGCTAAAAATAGGCCGGGAACCTTTTTAAGCTCAAGCGTATGGTGCAATTCTTTAGGAGAAACATAATCATATTCAATAGCATACCCAGGGCGTGCTATTTCAACTTTTTCAAAGCCTTTAATGGTGCGCAAAAATTCAAGCTGAACCGGCAATGGCAACGACGTAGAAAGCCCATTAGGGTAGACCTCATCACTTGATGCGCTTTCTGGTTCAACAAAGATATGGTGCGCTGTTTTATGGGCAAATCGTGATATTTTGTCTTCAATTGACGGGCAATAACGCGGAGGGGTGCCCTTTATATGGCCCGTGTATATGGGCGAAAGATGGAAATTTTTTTTAATAACATTATGGGTCTCTTCGTTGGTGTACGTAACGTAGCAGTCCATTTTATGAGAAACTTTATGGGGCGAAAATTCGAATAAGCTATCAAGCTCATCTGAACCTTGGCGCTCCATAGCCGAAAAATCTATACTTGAGCGCAATAATCGTGCAGGGGTCCCTGTTTTGAGTCTGCCCATGGTTAAATTAAGGCTTTTTAGAAATTGGGGCAAACCTGTTGCCGCCTCTTCAGCCTGTCTTCCGCCGGCATAGTTAACCTGGCCGGTATGGATTAAGCCATTAAGAAAGGTCCCAGTTGTTAAAATTACCACCGGGGCCGCCCAAGATGCGCCTTCCCGGGTAACGATGCCCATAATCGATCCTTGGTCGCTTAAAAGGCATTTTTCGACCATTCCCATGTAGATAGTCAAGTTGGGGGTATTTTGGAGTATTTTTTGGCTTAATTTATTGTATTCGACTTTATCTATCTGCAACCTGAGCCCTTGAACTGCCGGGCCCTTGCTGGTGTTAAGCATGCGGGCCTGTAGATAGGTTTGGGTACATAATTGGGGCATGAGGCCGCCTAAGGCTGAGATCTCAAAGACAATATGACCTTTGCCAATGCCGCCTATGGCAGGGTTACAAGGCATATGGCCTATTTTATCCCTGTTAAGGGTGATAAGCAGGGTTTTTGACCCCATCCTGGCAGCTGCGTAGGCTGCTTCATTACCGGCATGGCCAGCACCTACGACAATAACATCAAAATCGAATTTTCTTGAAATGTCCATGAACTATTCCCAGGTCATCCTCGCACCTCGACAAGCTCAGTATAAACTCCGGCGGGATCCATCTAATAATTAATCTAAATCTTTATATTTTAAAAGGCAGTACCATGATTATACCATGATACT
The DNA here is from genome assembly GCA_003165355.1 of Candidatus Babelota bacterium. GTDB lineage: Bacteria > Babelota > Babeliae > Babelales > Babelaceae > BOG-1370. Next base: position 15,280 of record PLTG01000030.1, read on the forward strand.
GCCTTTTTTATAAGTCGTCTTAATCTTAAAATCTTAATCTTGAATCGCTCATCCTTGAACTCTGGCTTTCATTAGGCTAAGAATGCTTTGTTTTTCTTCTTCAGTAAGCCCAGATCTCCAGGCCGTAAATGAAGTACGATGTTTATGATAGGTTTCTGCATGTGCCATCATAAGAGAAGATCTTTCTTCTTTTTCTTGTATCGCCCCACCCTTTGCAACAAGGATGGCTTTATGTAATGCGAGGTCAAAAAGAGCCTTCTCAAACTCCGGCGCCCGGGGGCTTTTGCATCGAATAAATTGATTGACATAAAAAAGAGTATTATCAATCCATAGCGTATGATTTTTTATTGAGCTTTTCAGAAGCTCATCTTTAGTTGTTACTATATCGTCTTTAGTAAGCGTATGAATGCCTACCGGATTATTATTCTCGTAAGATTCGGCTATTTCAAGAAATGCTTTAGTGCTGTTTATTGTATAAGCAACTTGCACAAAAAGCGCTTGTGTGGATCGCTCAACTTGCGCATCAAAACCACTTAAACCGATGGCGATGAGAGATAGAGGATATATAAAGATATTGTTTTTCATAAAATTCCTTAGAATAAATAAGCTATGCGCTTTAGATATAGATTATTTATGAAAAAGAGGCAATAGAGTGAAATTAATCATTCTACTGCCTGTTAAGTATATCTTTTGTAAGACAAATATTAAGCCTTACCTCTTCCCCACTGAACTAAATAGTAGGCGATTGGCAATGCAATTATGGGCAGTGCGGTTGCCCTGATCTTAAAGCTCTAAGAGCGCTTTTTTCTTCAGCGTTAAAATTTTTCATACCCAATACTGCATACCATCCCTGCCTTATCACATACAAAAAATCTTTGAGATCTTTATTGAGTTGTGGTCTTGATGAAAATGAGTTTTCATATTTTGATAACACCCCTCCCGTCTCAATCGCGAATTCCCTGAGCGCTAAAAATTTTTCTCTATTTTTTTTGTCAGTTTTTTCAAAATCGGGCCTTTCAAGCATAATAAATTGCTGCACATTGAATGCTTCTGCAACCCAATGGCTCTTTTTCTGCAGTAACTCTCCGACAAATCGAGCTCTTTCTTTATTATATGAATCTTCTTGCTCATTAATCTTTTCATCTTTAGGCCATACATATTGCTTGGGCTCTACGAGTATCGAAAAGCTCGGATAAAATTTGTTCTGCTTACTTTCATAAAACTTAGAATCATTCATGGAAAAAACTGATAAAGTCAGAAAAAGAGACGGTAGTAAAAAATATTTGATCATGATGTCTTGTTCCTTAGTATTTGCTTTTTGAAGCTCATACATCTTTAAATATAAAAATTATTTATAAAAACAGGCAATAGAGTGAAATTAATCATTCTACTGCCTGTTAAGTATATCTTTTGTAAGACAAATATTAAGCCTTACCTCTTCCCCACTGAACTAAATAGTAGGCGATTGGCAATGCAACTATGGGCGCAGAATATTCAGCAGTTGTCTTTATCCATGGAAATCTCTTCCCAATAGCTTTAATCTTTTCTGCCATATAGTCATAACCTCTTCCTACAACTTTGAAATGCGGCTCGAGAGAGATAATGCCCCAAATAGCAAGAGTTGAACCTACACCTATTGCTGCATATTGCGCAACTTCTGTAGCTTTAGTAGCGATAACCTCTTGATCTAATAGAGAAGCATGAGCTTTCGTTGCCATAAGTGCCAAGGCACCGAATAGTAATATTTTTTTCATAAAATTTCCTTATGTAGCTTTATTTTTTGATTCTTCTTCTAACAATTCTTTTGCAGCTTTCACATACGCAAGCATATGCTCAGCATACATGCATTCATGTGACAGATATGGTCCATAATTTTTATGGAACTCATGCTGAGCATCATGGCGAACACACGCTGAATCTCTAAAAGCTTGCATCATCGATTGAGCTTCATACATTACTTCTTGCTTAGTAGTTGCAATATCTGCTTTGTTGAAAGTTTCTGCAACTTTCCTAGTATCTTCTAATATTCTAAAGGCACCATTGTATGGATGGTGAATACCATTGGAGTCATAACGAGATTTATTTGCCTTGGTTTGTTCCTCTGGGGATAGTTCAAAATAAGAACGCGCATAGCATTGGGCTATATGTCCCATTTTCCATAAGAACTTATCATCCGAAGACTGATATTCTCTATAGCGTGGTTTCTCAAAATCCTCTATTGATTCTGAATAATTATCGAGACTGTCTCTCCAAAGACTAAGAATCGTTTTCTGGGGATTGGCATGAAAATCGCTTAATCGCATAGCATTATCAAAATGATATTTTATTTGTCCAAAAAGAAGCGCTAATTCAACTTTTTTAAAATCAGAAAGATTTTGGTTTATATATTTACCAAATTTATCAAGATGAAACTGTCTAAAATTCGCTTGCGGCATCTCTTTGCCCTCAGCAAAATTCCAGAATGATCCAAAATTGCTATGTTGCGATTCTGATAGCAGACTTGTCGCCATAAGTGCCAAAACACCTAGTATGAATATCTTTTTCATAAATTTATTCCTTTGTCTCTATTTGAAGTCGATGATACGCCGCTTTAATAAGGTAATACATGCTCGCTAAAGTGAAAATGCTCGTAGTCAATACACTAGCAGCGGCTATTTTATCCATA
>PLTG01000072.1:0-159 GCA_003165355.1 Candidatus Babelota bacterium
TCAATCCGCTTGCCAATGACAAGAGCGCTATAGCTATAAATATTTTTTTTATAATCATAGGTAATCCTTTGTTTATGATGCGAAAAACTGTCCAGAGTATACCACATTTCTAAAAACATCATACGATTTTGAAGTTTTTCGCTGATAGAAAATAGAACT
>PLTG01000072.1:260-3886 GCA_003165355.1 Candidatus Babelota bacterium
AAGTTTTTTCACAAGACCCTTTTTTTATATCGAATGAAACGACTAACAGCATAACAATATCCCAAATGCGCGTCTAAAAAACAATAGTTTATTAAACTTGTCTTTGTGCAGCGATTACAACTTACGCTATACTGACGTACATAAGACACCATAAAGGATAGAAAAAAAATATGTTCAAAGTCCTCGAGGTACATAGCGGCTATATCAGTTCAGCACTAGCTATTATCATACATATCCTAGCCGCCTTTTATTTTCTCTATATCCTCAAGACAAGTTATGAAGGCTATGTCCCGGGCAACACAGAAAAGAAAGTTGTCTGGTACAAAGCTCCCACGGTTACTGCTCAGCCGACTATAATTCCACCGGCCTACCAAGAACCGGAAAAGGCTCCCCTTACAGCCGCAGCTGCAGCAGAATCGACTCCAGTAGCGACACCTGAAATAGCCATCCCTCAAGCCGAACCTGTTCAGGTAAACCCATTACGTAAGGGACGCTCTGCGCAAGAACGGCGCGCGGCGTGGTCAAAACCGGCAGCGCTCACGCAAGAACAAGAGCCTAAAAAATTAACGGCCGGTGCATTAATGGACGCGATATCACAGGAACAGGCGCTCAAGCGTCAAGCGCATGCTGTATACACCAAGCAGGAGGCGATAAAGCAGGGCATTGCGGCCCAAATGCGTGAAATAACTGAAGGCCGCTTACGACACAAAGTTTTCTCTGCCATGCAGATGGCGTTTGATCAACATAAAAAAGAATATTTCTCGCCGGTGCCTATCATGAGTAATATCAATCTAGCGATTGTGTTGAATCAGAAAGGGGAGATTGTGGCTATTGAGGTGCTGCAATCAACAGGGACACCGAGCCTTGATGAACATATCATCAAAACTATACAGACTATTAAAAAGATAGCGCTGCCACCATCAACTCGTGGCCAAGAATTCAGAACGGTCACATTCCCGGCTAAAGTAACGATACATGCGGGCAGTGGGCATATTATCTTTGATTACAAAGATGCCTCTGGCATGCATATAGTTTAGATTTCCTTGATATCTCTTTTTCTCCATTGATATTCTTATAGTAACGAATGTTATTTCGAAGGCTAAAGGGATATTCATGAAAAAAGTTAATTTTTATAAAATTTTTTTTCTTATGGTACTGTCGCAAGTAACTATCTTTCAACTATTTTCTCAAATGGAAAAACTTTGTCTAAGCATACACAATTTTGATGATTTTATGGTATCTGTAGGATCTATAGATCCTCTTTCTTATGAATTGCAAGAACTGTTAAATTGTCTTTTGACGAACAGGGCTGAGGATATCGATCAATTTAAAATTAACATAGCCACAATGGATAAAAAGCGAATTGGTGATTTATACCAGATTATGGTTTCTCCTTCACGAAGATTAGAATTTGGTGTCCAGACGCCAAATTTCTACCACGAAATAATGAAGCTCTTTTTTTCATCAGATATAAATCAATTTCTTCAATCAAATTCTCCGATCAATTATGATTATAATTATGAAAACATTATCAGGAATTTTTTTCTAGATTCTTTTCAATATAAAAATTTTAAAGGGAATACCCTTGAAACAGTAACTGAACTTTATAAAGAAAATAAACTGAGTAATAATCTATTTGATACATATTTCAATCACTTTATCGGATTATATAATAAAGATCCCAAATTACGTGATTTTTTTCAAGATTTCTCTTTACCAATTTTTCAAAAATACAGGAAGAAGCATTCAGATTTTATAGCTTTTATAAATCGCAACCCCAATCTACCTTCAGTTATACACTTAGAAAGCCTGCAGAGAGATGGCAAATTGAATGTTTTAGCAAAAGAATGCATGCGGCCAGCGTTTGATCAATTCATGCACGCGATAGAAAAGGAGAAGCAATTAAAACAAGCAGGATATGTCACTTTTTTTCATGGACAGGCAAGTGGATATGCCTTCATAAATGATGTAGCGAATGCGCTCTATGAACAATTGAAAAAAGACAAACGATTATACACGTTTTTGAACTCTTTTCTATCACATTTGACGGCCGAACATGATATCACCTATCAAAAAAATAGTATTACCCCGGTTGATTTTTTCTTTTTACAATTTCCATCCACTGAAAAACCTTTAATTAATGAAGAAAATGGCAAAAATCAAATGGATTTTTCTGAACTTATCGAAGGAATAAAAGCAGAACATGCAACAATGCTGACCGGAAGAGACATAGAAAAAGAACCACTCAGAGTTCCACATAGATTATCTTTGAATTTATTCGCCTTTGGCAATTTAACAAATCCTGGATCTTGTACATTTACCTACGTGGGCAACAATACCAATGTTAATAAGCCTGATATCGCCATTCTCAAAAAGTTTTTCGAAAAATTCGAGATACCAGCAACTTTATTTGAAAAATATGAAAATCGGATTAAGCAAATTATGGAAAAATATGAGCAACAAAATAAAACAGGCAGACTTATTTGTTTTGCCTTTCCTAAAAAAACTGTTGATGAAAATGTTTATATTGCAAGGATTGGGGCATATAAAATCGAGCCGGAATTAAATGGTCAAAAGGCCTCAACTATAACCAAACTAGTTGATCTTATCACTACTGAAAATAACATTATCCCGTTCACACAATTGGATCGTTTAGAATTTGCCACGCCTTTAACATCTTACGGGGCATTGAATCCACATTCTGGTATAAAACTTTTTAAATTTGATGACCCAACAGTGGCTCAAGCAGAAAAAGAACAACTTAAGAATGATATGAGCACATTGGTTAATGATATTATTTTTGATCTTAAACAGGAAAATATTTTGGAGAAAACCAAAAGCATTGTAGAAATGCAAGAAAATATTCATGCAAAAATAGCGCAAGAGAAAAATATCAACAAATTTCTATTAGGCGGTATTACTACCGGCCTAAGTAGTTATCTAGCAATGCGACAATATGCTCGCTATAAAGACTGGACCACACCTCAATCGCAGCAACAAACACAACCGCAAATACAACAGATACAATCTTATCAACCAATATACATGCGGCCATTTTTAGGATGGCGCTTGCGTACGGCACAGACATTTATGCAAATCAATAATTTTTTAAGAACTTTTAAATTTCCACGGCAATAGGGCAAAATTTTAGATTATAAAGATGCCTCTGGCATGCATATTGTTTAATAATGGTCATGGATATTGATTGCAAAATAAAGCCTATTATTCTACACTATCCCCAACTACTTTTTATAAGCATACTCATGATCAAAAAATTATTTATTACTACTTTTCTCTCACTATCTTTTTTTCTTAAGGGATTCCAAGAAGGGTATTCCCCGCAAGATCGCATAAATTGGTGGAACGACGCACTAGCTACCCAATGGACTCTTGTAAGAGCATGCTACGCGCCAGGAATTGCATATTCTTACGTGCAATTAAAAAATCTCATGCAAGCCCAACATCCTGATGTGGATAAAAGTAAGTGCTCATTAATCTGAGATAGGCTTTTTCGGCCGCTCCCAGCCGTCGCACTTTGTGCCATCGCAGGCATCCTGAGTGTTGGTGCGAAACGCACCAATGTATCGAAGGATCAGAAATCCATGCGGCCGTTTTTTCTTGAATAA
>PLTG01000017.1 GCA_003165355.1 Candidatus Babelota bacterium
GTTAGCTAACTTATTTTTCGCATCAGCTTTGCTTTTGATTTCTGGCACGGTAACTTGTGCATCCTTGAGCATTTGCTGTACTTCCTCTTTTTTCATCCCCGTGCCGCCGCCTTGAGTTGCTTTTTTAGTAGCCACGGCTTTTTTGAAATTCGCAACAGAGACATATGGCGAGTTTTCAATGGTGATCTCAATTGTGTCATCGCTCAAAATTGTATCAAGATTTGGAATATTAAGAGCGATTATTTCCGCTAAGTTGTCGTTCTTATCGTTGAGGGCATTGAGTAAATAAGTCTCAGGCGGATAACTTACAAGCACCAATGTCGCAAAGAAATTTAAAAATATTATTTTTTTCATAACTCTATCCTTATTCCAGTCTCGCGTTGCCAAGGTTATAAGCCGTATTCAATGCGTTCAATCGAGGTCTCGCGTCAAAGTCTTTATCAAGTCCTTTTTTCACAGCCGCATTGTAAAGTTCTTTAGCTTGTTCCTTTTGTGCAGACGTTGCGTTCTTTCTCGATTTATTTAGGGTGGCAATATCCGAAGCCGCCATTTCAGCTGTTATATTTGAATAATCATAGCCTTTTGCTACGGCTGCCTGTGCTGCAGTTGCTTGTTGCGTGGCCGTTGAAGCAGCTGGTTTGGTTACCGCAGTTGCGCTTTGTTGCCCGCCGCCGCTCGCAGGTGCCGATACTGATGGGGTTACTTGTATGCCTTGACCGATTGGCTGAACAACAGGCATTGCAGGTTTTGAAGGGCTATAAAGTAAATCTATCGCATCGTATGCGGCTTGATAGTCTTTGTCCATCTTAAATTGTTGTATAGCTTTATCTGCCTTTGATTGATCCTGGGCAGATAGATTCTTACTTGATTTGAAAGCTTCCAATGCTGCCAAATTTTTCGAATACTCTAGATCCTGGTTAGCCGGCATCACGGGTTGTAGATACGGAGCTGTTTGAGCTTTAGTAGAAGAGGCCTTTGATTTTTGTCTTTTTATAAGAGCATCGATTTGTTGTTTTGCCAGTTCATATGACAGCGTATTAAATTTATAACCACTCAGAGCCTTATTCGCGACAACTAAATCATCGCCAGACAGGCCTGCTTGAGAAATAAGATCATTTAAAGACTTATAATTTTTCTCTTTTTCCTGCGCTTTTTCATATTCAGTGATTGATGGCGCAGGCGGTATATTCGCAGGTGCCGCAGATGGAGTAGGTTTTGTTTTTAAATCAGCTTCAGCTTTCGTTTTTTTCGCTTCTAAGTCCTCGCGTGAATCCTGGGCGTTTTTAATTTCTTTCTCTAATTCCGCTTGCAGCTTGTTATCGTAACCTTCAGGGCATTCTAATTTATTCATCAGATCGATTGCTTTGGCGATAGTCTGATAATGAGATTCATTGCCCGAAATTTTATTGTATGCTAGTTCTAGTTTTGCAAAATCGGGGTTGCCAAAATATGAGTATGCATTTTTAATTTCTGTTGATAACGCTTTAGTATCATTAACATACTTTTTGCATTCATTTATCGATTTTTGGGTTGAAGATTTACATATATCAACTTTGGCGTTGTAATCAGCAATTAATTTTTCCAATGCAGCTTTGCTCGCATCAAAGCCATTCGTACCTGACTTATTAATTATTGCATCAGCATCTGCTAAGAATTGTTCGTTTTTTATTTGGCTAGTATTTTTTATTTGAATCAAATCATTATTGATTTTTTTCAGAGCCTCGGCCCCTTCTTGTGATTGTTTAGTAGCCCATTCGCTTTTTTGAGTTTCTATTTCTTTTTTAACTCCCTCAAAAGTTTGGTTTCCATTAATAAACTTATTAAGCTCTTTTTCTACGATGCTTTTAGATAATACTGGTAAGTTTGCTTGGGTTATTAATGAGTTTAATTCGTCTATTTGTTTTTTTACAAAGTTGGCAATATCTGGCGCTGGTGGGGGTGTTGATGCTGGCATAGCGCCAATTGGAGTCGCGACTGGCATAGGTTGAGGAGCAGGTGGTATATTTGCAGGTGGCGCAGATGGTGCTTGTTTAACTTTTAAGTTGGCCATTTTTTGTAATGCTTCATCTGCTTGCTTATTTATTTCTTTCAAATCTTTCCGGGTTTTGTATCCTTTCCATATTTTTTGAATATTTGTAGCATCTGCAATTCGCTTTGCATCACCACTAGCTTTTACTTCATCTATTTTTGTATCAATAACTTTGCTTTTCTCTGCAATTTCTTCTATTTCGCCAATTTTTTGTAGGGCTTTATCAAGATCTTCGCCGGTTTTTGCTTTATTTATATCTTGAGCTACTGCATCAATAGCGGGTGTCATCTCCGAATCTTGTTTTTTCATAGCAACTAATGCATCTTTAGCGACGGCTATTGCAGCAGGTGCAACAGCTGCTGCGAGCGCAGCAGCAGCGGCAGCTCTTAGAGCAGCTTCGGTAACACCTGCGCGCTGCAATACACCCTTGGCATACGCACTTGCGTTAAGATAGCTGTAGTCAGCAAGTGCTTTGGAAGCATTCGCTGGGTTGGGGCTCTTTTTAAAGACATCGACTGATGCTATCAAGTTAGCCTGTCCTTGCGCGGTGGTCACTATCTTAGCCGATAGAGAGGGTGCTGCAAGCAACATGCAGCACCAGAGAGTTAATAATTTTTTCATAAGATTCATAATGTTCCTTTAAATTAATAAGAAATGCCGAATTTGCCTAATACGTTCCATCGGTCAAGCGAGCTGTTCATGCTGCAGAATTCATACATGCCACCAACTCCGACAAACCATGGAATGTTCAAACATTGTGAATTATACGCAAGCCCGCCATAGATAGTATGTGACATAGTCGCAGGGTGTGCAGCAGAATCGAGGTTCAAGTTAGGCAGCTGGATAATGTTATTTGCATATTGTGCCAATATCGTAGCAGAGCCAGGGAAATCATTTTTAATCGTACGAGCAAGGTTGGTTTCTCCTGAGCCATCGATATTTTTAACCGCAATAGTTAATGGAAAGTCGACGCAGCAGTTGCGTGGAAATTCAACTTTTTCAGCCTGGCGTGTGAAGAGGTTATACCCAACTTCCATATCAAAATGTTTATACGAATAGTTTAAACCAAGGTTAATATTGGTTGCAAAGCGTGGGGTAACACGGAGTTTACGGGTAAATTCGTTAATACCAAAAGAGCCTGTATCTGTGCTTGCAGGTGGAAGAGCGACACTCGCAGCAGTTGCTTGAGCAACATTAGAGTAGATTTCAAGGTAACGGCTCCACTCACCCTCTTGCACTAAATCGAATGAACGCCATTGGTGGTTAGAGAAAAGGTACTTGCTTGACATATCAAGTTCCATGCGTAAATCATGGTTGCCCTTTTCGTACAGCCCAAAACCAAAGTGTGTACCGTATAAGATACCAAAGTGGTGGTTGTTACCTATTACTGAGTTAAACATATAGGCAGCATTACATTGGTCAATTTTAGTACCTGTTGGCGCCACGATACCGAAATACGCATTAAGGTCACAACATTCGCCACGGAATGAGTTATACCCGATACGAATTTCAACATCCGCTACACCCCATTTGCTGAGGTTTTTGCTGTTATCAACTTTACCGTATAACATTGCCGGCTGTGCGAATGCCGCTCGCATCGTGCCTACGTGAGGAGCGCCATCAAGACCGGTAGTCGGTGCGGCACCGCCACCAGTGTGTGTGATGTTTTCGCATAAGTTCATCTCGTTTTTTACATACTGTACCGGGAAAGAGATCTCACCCCAGATGGTTGGTACACCTTCGCAGTTTCTCCAGAGCG
>PLTG01000014.1 GCA_003165355.1 Candidatus Babelota bacterium
GTTAGCTAACTTATTTTTCGCATCAACTTTGCTTGTGATCTCCGGCACATTCACTTGGGCTTCCTTGAGCATTTGCTGCACTTGCTCCTTGTTCATCCCCGTGCCGCCACCAGCTTTTTTGGCAGCCACGGCTTTTTTGAAATTGTTGATATCATTGTTATATTTGGATTCAATAATATCTTCTAAGTCAGAATTTTGCGCTATAAGATCATCCAGGTTAAAATTAGTAGCTATAGAAGCTGCCAGATCAAGTTTACCGTCTTGCAAAGCTGATTTCAAATAGACGACATCTTTTAAGCAATTTATTGATCCTAAATATAAAAAACTTATTGTTAAAATTATTTTTTTCACATTTTTCCTTTATATCATGAAGTTTTTTATATAAGCAATATTAGAAAGTCTCTCTGCATCGTCCATTTTCCCAGACATATTGTCATATGCTTGTAAAAGTGCCATTATTTGATTTTTATTACTTGTTTTAAAATCAGCCAATTTTCCGGCATCTTTTTTTACAGCAGAACGTTGTTTGGTCAATTGAGAATATATAGCTTCTAATTCATTAGCATTTTTGCTTGTATAATCAAACGTGCCGCTAGGTACAGCATGCGCAGCTGCGCTTTGTTGCCCGCCGCCGCTCGCAGGTGTCGACACTGATGGGGTTACTTGTGTGCCTTTAGTAATTAGCGGAAAAGATGGTGTAGGTAGTGCTGTAGACGCGACTGACTGAGGCGTAGGTGCAGATGGTGCAGGTTTATTTTTCAAATCGGCTTCAGCTTTTGTTTTTTTCGTTTTTAATGATTCGCGAGAAGTATGAGCAGCATCAATTTGTTTTTGAAATTCTTGTCCCATATTGCTCTCGAGCTTGTCGTAACAGCCGTTGCTGTTCAACTGTTCGCCTTTGGTTTTGAGACTAGAATATTCTGCTATTTTGGCATCGAGCTTATTGTAGGATGCTTGTAATTTGTTAAAGTCGATATTGCCCACGAGAGATGTGTAAGGATACGTACTATCGATTTCTTTGATAAGATCGCTAGCGCTCTTAATATAAGCCTTACATTCATCAATAAGGCTTTTGGTTGAGGATTCACATGCATCTTTTTGTGTTTTAGCTCCGTTTATGTAGTCTTCAATTTTTTGTTTAGCGGTCTTAAAATCCTTTTTCCCTTGATCAAATTCATTTTTTGCTTGTCCCATCTCAACAAGTGCGCTATTGTTTTTATTCGCTACTATCAATTGACTAAGTTCGTTGAGTTGCGCTTGTTTTATGAGTGCATTAATTTGTTTCTCTGCATCTACTTTAGAGAGTTTTTTAGACGTGGCCGCTATGATAATATCATCGAGCTCCTTGTCATTAATTCCGCTAGTGTTCACAAGGTTTTGAAGCTCTTGAATATCTGCTTGTGATGCAGGCAGTGGCGGCGCAGGCGGCATATTTGCAGGTGGCGCAGATGGTGCTTGTTGAGCTTTTTCTGCAGCTTTATTTTTTTTAGTTTCTTCATCTTGTTTTGCAGTCTCTATTTTTTGTTTATTTGTTTCTATAGAGTTTTTTAGGTCGTCATATGATACTTTGCCTAATTTGAACTGCTCAAGCTGGTCTTTGGCAAGCTTTTCGGTTGGCTGATTAAATCCTGCTTTATTTATAAGATCAAGTAATTCATCGTATTGCGCTTGATTAACAACGTGAGGTAGCGGCGGGGCGGCTGGTATAGGTTGAGGAGCATTCGCGACTTTTTCTTTATCGGCCTTTATTTGTGCAGCTTTAGCTTTTTCGATTTGTTTTTTTGCCAATTCATAAGAAAGAATTTTGTGCTTATATCCGCTAATGGCACCATTAGCTAATTGTATCGCTTCTTCATCTGACAAATGTGCGTCTGCGATAAGGTTTTGTAATTCAGATTCTACGGTTAGAGCTTTAGTTTGTGCCTCTTTTTTCACTTTTTCAAGTGCAGCATCCGCTTGTTGTATTTCTGATTGTGTTTCTGCTAGAGTTTTTTTGAATAAATCTTTTCTAGCTTTAAAACCTCTAAAGTTTGCTTGGATCTTCGTAGCGGCAGCAATCGCGTCTGTATTGTTTTCTTTTGTAATTTCCTCTACATCGGCATCAATTTTTTTGCTTTCTTCCGCAACAGCTTTAAGATTTTCTATCGCATTTTCAGCTTGCTCAAGATCTGCTTGGGTTTGAGCATCATTTACTTGGACCATGGCATCGTCAATGGTTGATTTTAATGCAGGATCGTCTTTCGCTACTTCTTTTAACTCATTGATGGCTTGTTGTTTTACTGCATTGAATGGCTGAGGAGCAGGGACAATCTGTGCTTCGATTGATTGAGGAGTTTTCATTTGCTCAAGCGCATACTCTACTTCTCCAGTTTCTGCTAATGCTGTCTCAACATCGGCATTAGTTTTTTTGCTTGCATCCCATTTGCGTCTTGCGCGTATGAGATTATTTTTCTGAGTAGCATTGGAAGTTTTTGCTTCTAATTCTTTGAGATCATCTTCTATTGTCTTGGCTATTGCAGCAGGTGCGGCGAGCGCAGCAGCAGCAGCAGCGGCAGCTCTGAGCTCAGCTTGGGTAACGCCTTTTTCTGTTAATATGACACCAGCAGAGGGCTGTTTGCTAAGATACTCATAATCAGCAAGCGCTTTGGCGGCAGTATCTTTGTTACGATTCTTTTTAAATACTTCTAGTGATGCTCTTAAGTTTGCTTGCGCTTGCACGGTGGTCACTATCTTAGCCGATAGAGAGGGCGCTGCAAGCAACATGCAGCACCAGAGAGTTAATAATTTTTTCATAAGATTCATAATGTTCCTTTAAATTAATAAGAAATGCCGAATTTGCCTAATACGTTCCATCGGTCAAGCGAGCTGTTCATGCTGCAGAATTCATACATGCCACCAACTCCAACAAACCAAGGAATGTTCAAACATTGCGAATTATACGCAAGCCCACCATAAATAGTGTGTGACAGCGTGGCAGGGTGTGCAGCAGAATCGAGGTTCAAGTTAGGCAGCTGGATGATGTTGTTTGCATATTGTGCCAATACCGTAGCAGAACCGGGGAAATCATTTTTAATGGTACGTGCAAGGTTGGTCTGACCATCGCCATTAATGTCTTTAACCGCAATAGTTAATGGAAAGTCGACGCAACAGTTGCGTGGGAATTCAACTTTTTCAGCCTGGCGTGTGAAGAGGTTGTACCCGACTTCCACATCAAAATGTTTATATGAATAGTTTAAACCAAGGTTAATATTGGTTGCAAAACGTGGGGTAACACGGAGCTTACGGGTAAATTCGTTGATACCAAAAGAGCCTGTTTCATTTGAGGTAGCAGCAAGTGCAGCAGTTGCTTGAGCAACATTAGAGTAGATTTCAAGGTAACGGCTCCACTCACCCTCTTGCACTAAATCGAATGAACGCCATTGGTGGTTAGAGAAAAGGTA
>PLTG01000033.1 GCA_003165355.1 Candidatus Babelota bacterium
GACAATTCTTTCCCAGCTTTTTTTGTTATACTCATATCAGTTTCGATCACTATTTTTAACAAAAAGTTTATGACTATGACAAAAGTAATTTTATATATCGCCGTTACACAAGATGGTTTTATCGCAGATAAGCAGGGTGGTGTTGATTGGCTTGATGCCTATAATGCCGGCACTGAAGATTATGGTTTCGATGCGTTTTACAATTCGGTTGATGCTTTAGTAATGGGTGACAACACCTATAAGCAGATTGTAAGCTATGGCGCGTGGCCTTTTGAGGGAGCATCGACGTTTGTCTTTGCAAGCAAGACGACTCCTGCAACCAGAAATGAAGATATCGAATTGATAAAGACAGATGTTCCTGAATTTATGAATGAGATGAAAGAGGATGGCTTTGAGGCACTCTGGCTTGTCGGCGGCGCGCAGTTGATAGAATCGTTTTATAAAGCAGACTCTATTGACGAATATATTCTCACCATCGTTCCGCATCAGCTTGGTGAAGGGCTTGCATTACCTCTAGGTATCTTTGAAGGCCAAAATCTTACGCTCGTTGATACCAAAAAATTCCCTTCTGGCGTAATTCAAAAACATTATAAAAAGTAATTTCCGATAGATCGCTCATCCTGAGTATTGGTGCGAAACGCACTGTTTTGCTATAAGCAAAATGTATCGAAGGGTTAGCGATTAGCTTATATAAGAGCTTTATTTAAAATAAAAGAGGCGCCAGTATTTCACGGCGCCTCTTTAAAGACATTGAAAAATATGTTTAGTCTACGTCGTACGGGCTTGGGTATTCTTCTTCAAAAGATGTGCCTAACGATTTATCACCGCTGAGGGCGCGTTTTGTATATGCACTTGCTGCAAGGCCTCCAGCTGCACCAATTCCAGCTGCAGTAGCGAGTCTGGATGGAAATCGATATTTATCATATTGGTATCCAGAAGTACTCTCACTTGCAGGCGCTATTTTTTTGCCGACAGGAGTAGTCTTTTCTATTACGGGTGTAGGAATAGTTTTTTCTATCGATGCAGGTGTTTTTGGTTGAGGTGTAGCAAGAAGCGCTTCAGCCTCTGCAACTTTAAAAGCATCCATTAATTTACTTTGTGCATTATTTAACTTGCTTGGATTTTCAAGAGCTTCCTGGGAGATAGCACGGGCTTCAGCAGGGGTCATACGTGCAGCTTGAGGGTTGGTACTTTTAATTTCGAAGGCTTGTTTAAGAGTTGCAGCCTTTTCGCTTTGGTCGTATAGCTTGATCCATTCATCTGTTAATGCTTTTTTCTTTGCAATACTTGAAGGTGTTCCCCCAGAGGTAATAACTTCAGCCTCTGCAACTTGAAGAGCATCCCATAGCATATTTTTTGCATTACTTAACTTGGTAGGATTTTCAAGAGCTTCCTGGGAGATAGCACGGGCTTCAGCAGGGGTCATGCGTGCAGCTTGAGGGTTAGCGCCTCTAATTTCGAAGGCTCGTTTAAGAGTTGCAGCCTTTTCGCTTTCACGGTATAGCTTACTCCATTCATTGATTAATGATTGTTCTTGGGCAATGCTTGAAGGTGTCCCGCCAGAGGTAATAACTTCAGCTTTTGCAACTTGAATAGCATCCAGTAGCGTATTTTGTGCCTTATTTAGCGTGCTTGGATTTTCAAGGGCTTCCTGGTAGAGCGCACGGGCTTCAGCAGAGGTCATGCGTGCAGCTTGAGGGTTAGTGCTTCTAATTTCGAAGGCTCGTTTGAGGGTTGCAGCCTTTTCGCTTTCATGGTATAGCTTACGCCATTCATCGGTTAATGCTTTTTCCTTTGCAATACTTGAAGGTTGGGCTTTTGTTACATATGTTCTTGCCTGGCCAAGACTTCTTAGTGCTGGCTGCAGGGAGCGTGCACTCTGTGCTGCGCGGCTTGCCATAGCATCGATTTTGGTTCCCATAACCAATAAAAAGGTACTTAAAATTATTATTATTTTGTTTTCCATGAGCTATTTCTCCTATATTTATATTATTATTACTCAATTATAAGTATATATATAAGTATATAATGCTAGCATACTATAAAGCAATGATTTAATAAATTTTGGAAATATTTTTTTATCAAAAGGGAGGTTTTAGGCTCTATTTCATACTCCTTGTCGCAGGGTGTCTTTATAAAAAATAACGTAATTAGTTACCCCCCCCTCAAAAACTATATGTTGCGCATAAATAATCTTGTCTTCCCCCCTCTGTTGTTTTTTTATAATTGAAATTAAGCGGCACGTCTGGCGTAGCTTTACACGCAAAGTCATCCTCGCGGAGGCGGGGATCCACTTAATCAAGTTAAATTCATTTTAAAAAAAGAGGCGCCGTGAAATATCGGCGCCTCTTAAAGACATTGAAAAAATATGTTTAATCTACGTCGTATGGACTTGGGTATTCTTCTTCAAAAGATGTGCCCAATGATTTATCATCGCTGAGGTCGCGTCTTACATATGCACTTGCTGCAAGGCCTCCAGCTGCACCAATTCCAGCTGCAGTAGCGAGTCTGGATGGAAATCGATATTTATCATATTGGTATCCAGAAGTACTCTCACTTGCAGGCGCTATTTTTTCGCCGACAGGAGTAGTCTTTTCTATTACGGGTGTAGGAATAGTTTTTTCTATCGATGCAGGTGTCCCGCCAGAGGTAATAACTTCAGCTTTTGCAACTTGAATAGCATCCAGTAGCGTATTTTCTGCCTTATTTAGCTTGCTTGGATTTTCAAGGGCTTCCTGGGAGATAGCACGGGCTTCAGCAGGGGTCATGCGTGCAGCTTGAGGGTTAGCGCCTCTAATTTCGAAGGCTCGTTTAAGAGTTGCAGCCTTTTCGCTTTCACGGTATAGCTTACTCCATTCATTGATTAATGATTGTTCTTGGGCAATGCTTGAAGGTGTCCCGCCAGAGGTGATAATTTCAGCTTTTGCAACTTTAAGGGCATCCCATAGTATATTTTGCGCATTGCTTAACTTGCTTGGATTTTCAAGAGCTTCATGGGCTATAGCGCGGGCTTCAGCAGGGGTCATACGTGCAGCTTGAGGGTTTGTACTTTTAACTGTGAAAGCCTCTTTAAGTGCTGCACTCTTTTCGCCTTGACGGTATATCTTGAGCCATTCATCTGTTAATGCTTGTTCCTTGGCAATATTTGCAGGTTGGGCTTTTGTTACATATGTTCTTGCCTGGCCAAGACTTCTTAGTGCCGGTTGCAGGGAACGTGCACTCTGCGCAGCGCGGCTTGCCATAGCATCGATTTTGGTCCCTAGAACCAATAAAAAGGTACTTAAAATTACTAGTATTTTGTTTTTCATGAGCTATTTTCTCCTATATTTAATATATTTATATTATTATTGCTCAATTTTAAGTATATTATACCAGAATACATAAAGCAATAATTTAATAAATATTGGAAATATTTTTACTAAAAGACAGGTTTGGGGCGGTATTTAATACCCCTTTTTAGAGGGCCAGAATCTTACGCTCGTTGATACCAAAAAATTCCCTTCTGGGGTAATTCAAAAACATTATAAAAAATAGTTACGATTTTTTACGCGCATTATTGTTATAAAATAGTATTGTCATTTCAAATAATACTATTTTATAATTTAATAAAATACGAGCCTTAAATCTTTGGGGGACATAATGCGCTATTTAGAAAAAAAAATATTCATATTTCTCTGCCTAAGCTCCTGCGTTTTTGCAATGCAGGTAACTACGGAAGATCTACTGAAGCTTCCTGTTTTTCAAATTCGTCAAGCCTTATCACCGCGAGCCGGAGAGGTTGATAGAGGTGCTGCTGATTTCGTCATTGGTCTGAAATTACTTGAAGGGGTAGGTCTTCCCCGGCAAGATGTCCCTATGGCTATCAAGCAATTTGGTAAGGCTATAGAAAAAGGTAATACTGATTCTTTTTTTTCGCTCGCTCAAATATATAAAAGGGGGATTGGTGTTCCTAAAGATGATAGAAAAGCATTTGACTTCATGAAAAAGGCTGCGGATGCTGGGCATCTTGATGCTCTTTATTCTCTGGGGATAATGCTTTTGGATAATTTTTTAGGCGAAGGTAATTTTTCCGAGGGGATTCGATATATCAGTCAAGCGGCTTCGCAGAATTACGGCCCAGCATTAAGTACCTTGGGGATGTTTTTAAGAGATGGGATCGATCATTTCGGGAAAAAAATTGAACCGGATTATGCCAAGGCTTTTGAATTCTTTAAAAAAGCTGCAGAGCTGAAATCTTTTAATGGGATGTATAATCTTGCACAATTTTATAAATCTGGCTTAGCAGGTGAAAAAAACCCGGCCAAGGCAAAAAAACTTTTTGATACTATATTAGCGTCTGAAGATGAAGACTCCTATCTTTATAAGGCATTGATGTATGAAAACGGTGCTGGAGTTGATAAAGATCTTAATAAGGCAAAAGAATATTATGAAATTTTAGTGAAGTATCATGCAGGCAATATCGCCGTTGTAGGTCTTGAACGAATTAATGAAAAACTTTTAAGAAAAACTGAAAAAAAACGCGAAGCAGAAAAATATGTGGAAGAACTTTTAAAAAAAGGTAAAAAAAATAAAGCCAAAAAAAAGAGCAAGAAAAAAATAGAAGCTGAAGTTTCCTCCGAATCTGAGTCTGAAAGCGAAGAAGAGCCAGCTCCTGCTATAGAGCAAAAGATCATGGCTACCACTATTGTTTTTACAGAAGATAGTGCAAAAGAGGCATTAAACGATGCCTTATCATATGAAGATTCCAGTGTTATTACGTCTATGGATACTCGGCGTGGCACGATCACTATGAGAAATCCTTATGATGATTCCATCGTAATGGTACATGTTGATCCAGCGAGAAAACCGATAACAGGAAAAGCTATCAAGTCACTTAAAAAATTCACCTATGATGAACGGGTCTCAAAATGGTTTGGCCCGGAAGAAGAATTACTGCCGAAATATTCCGAGCAAGAGATCGCTCGGCATCGTTTTGCGCAACGGGTCGACGAGATTATCCAATTGTATGGCGATAAAGCTGTCTTTATAAAAAATGATGGAACGATTGAGAAAAATAAAATTTTAGTCGGTACCATCACCACCAAAAATGGTCAAAAATTGCAAGGAACATTTGAGTTTTCCTATTATAAAAATCAATCTGAGAAAAA
>PLTG01000077.1 GCA_003165355.1 Candidatus Babelota bacterium
AGTTTGTTGACGAACGTAATTGGCGACAGTTTCAAACACCAAAAAATATGAGCATGTACTTAAGCATAGAGGCTGCAGAACTGATGGAACTGTTTCTCTGGTGCGAAAGTAGTACTTCAAAAGAGACATTAGAAGAAAAGCGGACTGATGTTGAGCATGAACTCGTAGATGTCCTTTATTGGGTGCTCAATTTTGCCGCACAGAACAATATCAATCTGTCACAAGCATTTGAGCGTAAAATGGAACTCAATCGCAAAAAATATCCGGTTGATAAAGCAAAAGATAATTCAAAGAAATATACAGAATATTAAATGGCTAAAGCACAAAGTTTTTATCACTGTCACAATTGCCAGTTCAAGACCATAAAATGGCTTGGGCAGTGCCCCGAATGTAAAGAGTGGAACACTCTTGAGCAGGGCAGTATATCGGCCGTAACGCCACAAGCGCAAAAAGCTGCCTCTGTACGTATAGTCCCCATGAAAAAACTTGCCGACGTGCAAACAACTCAGCATAAGCGTATGGTCTGCGGCATTGATGAATGGGACAGAGTCACCGGCGGCGGGCTGATGCTTGGGTCATTTATCATTTTAACGGGTGATCCCGGGATCGGGAAATCTACGCTCATGCTGCAGGTAGCGTTTCATCTTGCGCATCAGTATGATGTCCTTTATTTCTCATCAGAAGAATCACTTGAGCAGGTAAAGCAGCGTGCTGAGCGCTTAAGCTGTATGCATGAAAAGTTGCTCTTTTCTGACCAAGCAAACCTTGATGAACTTATTGCGACCACATTATCATACAAGCCACATTTAGTTATTATCGATTCAATTCAGAACTGTTATTCGTCAGATACGCAGGCATTGCCCGGCACTATCGGGCAATTGAAAGAATCTGCATTCAGGCTGATGCGCCTTGCAAAAGAAAACTGTATCACGGTGATGCTCAGTGGCCATATCACTAAAGACGGCTTTATGGCAGGGCCAAAGACGCTGGAGCATATGGTTGACGCTGTCTTTTATCTGCAGGGTGAAGACCGTTGGCAGACACGCGTATTGCGTTCAGTTAAAAATAGATTTGGCACGGTAAACGAGATAGGCTTTTTTGAAATGCACGCTTCTGGTTTGCAGCAGATGCCCAATATCAACCAACATCTTTTGCAGGAGGTCTCGCATTCGCCGGGCTCCATGTTGGTGAGCCATCTTGAAGGCACGCGTCCCATATTGCTCGAACTGCAAGCGCTCACTATTGCATCGAAATATGGCATGCCGCAACGGGTGGTAAGTGGTCTTGAGTCTGCCCAAGTGGTACTTATTGCTGCCATTTTAGAAAAATATCTTAAAGTTAAATTGAGTGGACAAGATATATTTTTTAAAGTCAGCGGTGGGTTCAAAATAAAAGGGAGCGCTTTAGACTTAGGGATAGCGCTGGCTTTGCTTTCAAGCTACTTTCAAAAACCATTGCCAGAAAAATGCATCGCATTGGGTGAACTGAGCTTAACGGGCCAGATTAAGCCTATTAATCAAATCGGGCAGCATATTAATGAAATTGAAAAATTTGGCATCACGCAGCTTTTTGTGCCNNGAATTGTTTAATGATTAGTTTTACGAAGATTTTCTTTTTTTAACCCTTAAATTTTTCTATACTGTGAGAAAGTTGTTTCTGACACAAAGAGGTATTGAAGATGACAAAAAGATATTTTTTTATATGCGTCGGTATATTTTTAAGCAATGCGCTTTATGGTCTAGACAATTATCAAGAAGAGCCAGCTTCTGATACCATTGTGCATGTCGGAACAGATTACGAGAAACATCTGGAATCTCGTCTTAAAAATTGCCAAGAAACAGGCAAATCACTTGTCAAAGATTTAATCGCTTATAGCGATCAGCAAGAGCGAGAAAAAGCACTACTAGAAGTTCTCACACAAGAAACGGGTCGCTTGGCAGGAGAGCTTGAAAAGCGTGAGCAAGCATGGTCTGAAAAATATGCGGAGCTTGAGCAACAAATAGATGAGCTGCAAAAAGAGGCTGTGCATTCTGCTAAAAAAAGAATAATTGTGCCGTTTTTAGGTTCATTTGGAGCGGGCGCAGCGGCGGCTATATTAATGGTAAATAGATATCCTAATGCTATTGAAACAATCATAAATGCGTGGAAAAAATAATTTCTGTGCGAGCGTTACTTTTTTTCAAGCTTAGTTATAAAAGAGCCAGCGGCTTTCCAGCCTATTATGGTGCCGACTGATCGCGTTTGCCGAGATTGACCACCATAGACAATATAGCCATTTTCAGGCGCCGTTCCGGTGATTTCAAGCCATGTTTGTATGCTTTTAAAAAAATCATTCAAAATAGTTTCACCCGATTTTATTTCAACAGGAAACAATACCGTTCCTTTGTCGATTAAGCAATCTATTTCAATTCGTCCATTTTGATCACGCCAGTAGTATAATGATGGTTCTAGGCCAAGATTATAAAATTGCTTGTAAAAATCGGCGATAATTAAATTTTCAAATAAAGCTCCTCTGAAATGGCTTTTGTATAACTCTTCTGTAGAACGAATTCCTAATAAAGAACAGACAAGGCCTGTATCATAAAAATACAGTTTAGGGGTTTTAGTGATACGTTTGTTGAAATTATTGAAATATGGTTTTAATAGAAAAATTATGTAACTAGCCTGCAAAATGGAAATCCAATTGTCGGCTGTTTTTCTATTTATGCCACAATTGGTGGCAATATCATTAATATTAAGTTCTTGTCCCACTCGCCCTGCACAGAGCATCATAAATTTCTGAAAGGTGATAAGATTTTCAACGTTAATAAGCTGGCGAACATCGCGTTCTACATAGGTTCTTATATAAGAAGGAAAAAGCTCTTCGGGCAAAAAATTCTTTGCATGGATGCGTGGGTAGCCGCCCTTGATTATCAAATTATCAAAAAACTCTGGCAGATGATCGTTATGTTCAAGTTCGTGAATTGAAAGGGGCATCAAATGCAAAATTCCTGCCCTTCCTGCGAGTGATTGCGTAATAGCCGCGTTCATCAAAAAATTTTGGGAGCCGGTTAATACAAAATATCCGGGCCGATCTTTTTCATCCGCTTCGATTTGAATATACGAAAGAAGCGCTGGGGCATGTTGAAACTCATCAAAAATTATTCCATGCTCATTTTCATATTCTCGCAAAAAACCTTTTGGATCTTCTAGGATATAACGTAATATTTCAGGGTCTTCTAAGGTAACGTAAACATGTTTTTTAAAAGTTTCTTTAACTAATGTTGTTTTGCCCGATTGCCGCGGCCCCAATAGGACCACTGCAGGAAATTTAGAAAATCGCTTTAAAACAGCCGTTAAATCTCGCTTAAAAATCATTTTGTCCCCCCCCTTAAATCCTTAAAGAAATTGTGCGAATTGCATACTTAACTACCATTTTAGCACAGGCTTAGCCCAAGGAGCAAATAAAAAAACTTAAAGGGCCAATGTCGCCCAATCATTTTTTGGCTAAATATAGCTATTATTCAGCAAAAAGGTAACCAGTCTATTGAATTTATGGGTTCAGCCTGCCATACTATAAATTATAGAAATATAATAAAAATATAGGGATTTTGAACATGAAAAAAACTTTGATATATCTCCTTTTGGGGCTTGGTACGGTTATTTGTTTATCAGATCTTTATGCCATGGGCGTGCCGCAGAGGATTACAACTCAGCCGATTGAATATTTCAACAAAAAATTATCTTATAAAGACCCAGTAGCGCGAATACTGGATTTAACTAGAAAACTTCCGCCTGAGGTAATCCAATCTCCCACATTTATGCAAACGGCTTTCCCAAATTTTTCTTCCGCAGATTATTTGAAATATTATGACGATCTTGATGATATCAGAAATTTAGTCATTAAAAGCATCGGTAATGCAGATGAAGGTAAATACGCAGATTTGATAGAAGAGGTTGCTGACACCACTACTCATAAGCCCTTCAAAAGATTTAAGGGGGATAACCTTATGAGCAATATACAAAAGATCGCAGCGATAAAAATAGGGAAAATACTCGGGTGTACTTCGGGAGAGTTAGAAGATGGCACCTGCCAGCCTTTAAAAAACAGTACTGATCCAGACCTGTCTCTTGAAGAAAAGGCGGCTATGCCTTTTGCTGAATTTGATAAAAATAAAGACCCATGGACGCGCGATTGGGTGAGGTTGTTGCCATTGGTAGAGATGTTTGATTTTTATTCCAATCATAAGACGTGGAGAATAAAGTTTTTGGACGTAATCAATCACCCGAATAAAATTAAATTCATATTTAAGGATGATTGCAAAGATTTACCGCTCTTACTTTATAATTCAGATGACAAACATCAATCTCAGGAGATGAAGCGTTTACAAGATATCTACCTCTGGTCACTTCCCAATTTTGCCCAAAATGAAATAATAGAAAACATTCATCACCGCTCAATAGAAGATGGTGCAATAATGACTATTAGGGACGGCACAGGCTGGAAAAATAAGGATTATGTTCGCTACAGAAAAGAAAAATTTATCGCCAAATTAAATTCCGAGAAAATACCCGCTGGCCCGCGTGATCCAGACATTGTTTGGATAGATATATATCCTCAAAACGCATAGGTAAATTGCAGACCCACAGAGCTGGTTAAAATGGCGCGTTTGCCATTAAAGCCATATTTACCAAATAGCATGAGGTTCGGGCGAGAGGCGCATTCATCATTTTGGTTAAACTCATAGTTGAGCTGGAAAATAAATTGATGCGTGGTGTATTCTTGCACACTCTGCGCATCATTAATAATCGCAAAGTTACCAAAATTAGTAGTAGGGTAATAAGTATCGTCATTATGCTTAAAGTATTGGTAATATAAAGCTGCGCTTAAGCCACGATAAAAGCTCCGCTTTTCGAGCATGAAAGTATATTGCTGGGTAAAGCCGGGGTCGACAAATACACGGTCTTTGGCAATAAGCAACAGATCTGTCTGCGCATGGTCCGTCTTGATGCGGCGCGTCTTAGTGTTCCCAAAAAGTTGTAAGAATTCTAAATCGATCATAAAGCGCCAGTCACGCACGAAATGGAGTCCCAAAAATCCGCCAAAATAGACGCCATACCCTTGATCATAGCCAAACGGCAGCGCGAGCAATTCGCATGGGTTCTCTTTCTTGCCAGTAGGGAAATTCAGCCCACCGCGCAGGCTAAGCCTTACGTTGCGCAACACGGGCTTCATCTGCCAAAAATCATTCTGCCATTTTACAAAAATAACCGTGTCACCAAAACCGACTTGTTTCCAGCCATTAAAAAGATCAATACCGCCGACTTTGCCGATAACAGAAAGTAATTTAGGGACGTTATTGTCTTCAAATTCTACATGCTCATTTTTCTCGCACCAGGAGACATCTTTAAGCTGCGCATACAAAAGAGGAACATAGGCATGCAGCGAAACATTATGAGCAAGCCTGCCCTGTATGCCAAAGAGCATGTTCATGGGGATAATTAATTTACCGCACGGCTTGAAGATGCCATGAGTGTCGTTATCGTCATTGATATTAAAAACTTGAGCCCATTGCCCAGCTTCTGTCTCAGGAGCAAAGCCTTTAAATGCCGCAATGCCATCTTGTTCAAGTTGATACAATTGTAACACATTATGCGAGCCATGTTCGCAGGGGGTGAATGCTGCCGTTGAAGCAATGCCTTCGTACCCAACTTGAAAGCTGAAACGCGTTTCTCGTAAAGGGTCTGGTTGCAGCATGATATTATAAGGCTGTAGAACGTTCGTTTTGAAAATTGAACGCAGATCGATAACACTTAGACAGATAATTAATAATATACTGTATCGAATTTTCATATTCACTACCTATTTCTGTTAATGGTGCACCACCAGGCCAAAGTCGCCGGGTATAACCCATGACCCGAGGCCAGAAAGTCGCTCTATGCCGCCGATTGAATGCGCATCTGCATCAGTAAAAAAGCCGCCGCTTCGCGCCACTCGCGCACGAGAACCTGTTTTAAAATGGAGCGGTAATTGCTGAGCAAATAATTTTTCTAATAAATAACGGCTGCGTGAGGTTGACCACAAAAGTCCGTCAGTGTAAAAAAAGTTACGGTAATAGCCTATATTTATAAAAAACGTAGGCTCAGAGACTATGAAATAATCATTAAACAGTTGCAGCGTTGAATCATTAATTCCTGAGGCGTTGTAAGTTGCCACATAACGGTAAATGCGCGCTTGATCAAGGCTGACATTCCCAGAAAGTACATAGAGATTACCCGAAACTGCCGGCGACGCACGATAGAGATCGATATCTTGGCCGGTTTGCGTGATAGCCAATAATCGTGTAGCGCATCCGGTAGTTTCTGGCATGACCACTTCTACCCAACTCATCTGCTGCTGCGATGTGGCGGTTTCAACCGATACGCCATTCCCCCCGCGTAATAACCCTGAACTGGTAGCTAACACCACTAGTGGCTCAGAAACGATTACATCGGAAAAAAAGAGATATAATTTATTAGGCAGGGTCGAAGCCGTTGCTAAATTGGTAGCATCGAATGCCATCGATTGATTTATGAGCGCAGGAGTGATCTCTACGCGCTCAAAAAGTGTATCAGTAAGAATATATAAAAATCCATTTTGTGAAACTAATTTTCGCACGTTACGATAATCACCTAATTTTTGCCAAACAAGTTGTGACGAGAGCCCGGAAAAATTTTGGGTTATCGAGCCATTAATAGTGCCCGCTCCATCGGCTAATGCTAAGATTGCCAACCCGCCGTTGCCGCCCACAACAATCCATGACTGTGTTCCATCAGTTACCACCGCGCCTGCGATAATGGCCGCCAAATCTTGTAGAACGCCACCGGTCATGCTGATATATTGTGCTGGTGGCACGAGTGTTTGCAAGGTCCCATCGGTCATTGCTTGTGTATTGGGGTAATTGGTTACAGGGGTAAATAAACCAGAAACATCTGCTGCAGTCTCTGCCAAAATAACCGTTTCAAGGCCAGTAAAGAGCGCTGCGCTGCTGCGTGCCCCGACAACTTGTGAAAATAGTGGCGTAATTGTCGGAAGGTCGATAACGCCTTGGACGCCGCCTTCATCCAATGGCAATGTTGCGTGCAGCAATTGTGCCAATTGCGTGCCATTTTCATCCCACTGGGTGCGTACTACAGAGCCCACTGTTGAGGTGAGTGCGGTAGTGTACCAAAACTGAGTGCCGACGGTATCATATACGGATGTTTCAGGGGTTCCTTGCGAATCGACAGCACGTTGCCATGGTGTCCACCCGATTATTTTAGGGCTGATATCAAAAATAGCTTGTGAATAATATATCCCGGCGG
This sequence comes from Candidatus Babelota bacterium, assembly GCA_003165355.1. Lineage (GTDB taxonomy): Bacteria > Babelota > Babeliae > Babelales > Babelaceae > BOG-1370. Next base: position 7,324 of record PLTG01000077.1, read on the forward strand.
CCTGGTCTGTTGAGCCGGTCACCGTAATAATTACTGAATCATCGTTGGTGTATAATGAAGTGATTGTTCCGGGTGCACTGCCACCACCCACTTGTGCAGGGACGCTCGATGAGGTATATAAATCACCCGGCATTGTCGCCGGAATGGTGAACTCCCTCTGGATAAAAGATCCGCTGTTTGGCGTTACCAGAGGTTGGCTGTTAATTGAAGCCAATAGACCGCTTGAGGTGAGAGGCAATGCATATACATTAACCGGCTGTGCATTAGCTGAACCGACTCCGCCGACAACCACAAGATACTGTGTACCGACAGAAGGGAACAGCGTTGAAAGAAAATGGGTGTATATCGGGGTGCTCGCGCCGATAGCCGCTACTATAGAATCTGACGTTACTGCTGAGGAGAAAGTGATTGGCATCAGTAATAGTGGGGAACCGATAGTGCCCTGTGTTGATATAACTGCCATGCCACCGCCCGTTATACTTGTTCCTGTGGTGATCGTACAGCCGATAAAAAGAGAGCCTACATTAACGTCTTCGCCGTTTCTACTCGTTTTATAATTTGATACATAGAGTAGTGGATCGGCCATACTTGCCAACGGTGCTCCAATTGCGCTCAAGCCAGAAGTTCTATTGAGTGATGCCGCAGTAGAGAAATTTATTTGTGGACCATTAGTCTGGGTAACAACCAAATTGGCGCCGGTTATTCCGCTACCTGGGTCGCCAAAAACGCCCCCTTGTGGGCTGACTGCAGCAAAAACAACCCCTTGCACACTACCTGCCAAAGAATCAATGCTACTTGCAGGGTTGCCGACGGCATCTAAAAGCTCATTCGATACTGTAAGAGTAGGGTTATTGCCCGCCGTATATGAAGTGACTATATATATATGGTTCGCGTCATCGGCAAGCGTTGCCACCGGCAATGAGTCTGTCTGGCTTGCAAAATTTGATACAAACCTACCGGTAGTTGAAAGCAAATCTATCTGCGCGCCAAAAAGCGGGTTGGTTTGCGATACGCCATTAATGAAAATTGTTTCTGGGGCAATACCGGTAAAGGCGTCGTTACCTCGGCCGGCAACGGCAAGCGCAAAGGGCGCAGCAGCATCGGTTGAAGGTATTGAAGACCCGACAAAAAAGAGCCCACTGAGTGGCCCAAACGCACTTGAGCCGATAGGGTTAGGGAGATTAAACACGGTGCCAGCGTTTATGCTGGTAATGCACCAGAGAATAAAATAACCAGAGAGAAAAATTCGTATACTACGCATGGGGGCTTCAAACCTTTTTAGATGATAATGTACAGTACATACTAGCGCGAGTCCCTTTTTTTGGCTATTTAAATTCCATAAAATTTGAGTTATATTTAATCTTTGAGTAAAATACAATTTCAAAAAAAATAAAAAGTTACAAAATGCACACAAAACTCTATTCTGCAACGGTTATTGGCATAAATGCACATAAAATCGAGATTGAAGTGGATCTTTCATTTGGTATGCTCCAATTTTTTCTTGTGGGCCTGCCTGACCTTGCTATAAAAGAAAGTAAGCAACGCGTTATTACCGCTTTAAAAAATTGCGGGTATTCGTTACCTGAAAGAAAAATTACGGTAAACTTGGCGCCAGCGCATATTAAAAAAGAGGGCTCTCTTTTCGATTTGCCCATTGCGCTGGGTATTATCTACGCGGCGAAACTGTGTGATTATGATGCTGCGTTTTTAGAAGATACTTTTTTTGTGGGCGAGCTTTCTCTGGACGGACGCATTAAGCCGGTGCTCGGTGTGCTTGCTATAGCATTCGATGCCCTTAAATTGGGCATTAAACGGATTATTGTGCCGCTTGAAAATGCGCCCGAGGCTGCCTTAATCGAAGGGCTTGAAGTTATTGCCGTTTCTCATTTAACCGATATTGTGAAAATATTGCGCAAAGAGGCGCCTTCTATCCCGTTTATCCCTGCAAAATTGGATACGTCTGAAGTTGAAAGACAGCTTTTAGATTTAGCGCAAGTTAAAGGGCAAACTCAGGCAAAGCGCGTGTTACAAATTGCCGCTGCCGGCAGACATAATCTTTTATTTGTCGGTTCACCGGGGTCAGGCAAAACCATGTTGGCGCAGCGGTTGATCACCATCATGCCCCCTTTATCGTTCAATGAAATGCTTGAAACGAGTAAAATCTATTCTATCTGCGGCAAGTTGCCTGCTGAAAAATTGATCAGCCAACGCCCCTGCCGCGCTCCGCATCATACCATCTCATCGCCAGGGCTTGTTGGTGGCGGTTCAACGCCACAACCTGGTGAAATAAGCTTAGCCCATAACGGTATTCTCTTTTTAGATGAATTTACCGAATTTCGTCGCCAGACGCTTGAGGTACTACGTCAGCCACTTGAAGAGCGAAATGTTACCATTTCACGAGCTCAGCAGACATTAACCTTTCCGTCATCGTTTTTATTGGTGGCCGCCCTTAACCCATGCCCTTGTGGGTACTATGGTGACGCTCGCAAAGAATGCTCATGTACCAAGCAACAGATCTACGCTTATATGCAGAAGCTCTCGGGGCCATTACTTGATAGAATCGATTTACAGGTATATCTGCCGAGTGTTAAATACGAAGACACCCAGCATCAAACAGCGAGTATATCATCAGCCGAGCTGTATGCTAAAGTCACCCGTGCTCGTGAACGGCAATTAAAGCGCTTTAACGGCAATGAGTCGATGTATAATGGCTATATGACGCCTGAAATGATAGATGAGCACTGCAAAGTGACCGATGCAGCCCAGGAATTGATCAAGAAAGCATTTGAAACGCTTCACTTGAGCATGAGAGGCTATCATAAGCTCTTGAAGATCTCCCGCACTATTGCAGACCTTGAAGACTCCGATGCCATTTTGCCTAAACACGTCCAGGAAGCGCTTATGTATCGATCCATTGATAAATCTCTTGGTTCATTGCAATAACGGGCTAAAAACCATTGACTTAAAGTTTTACTTTAGGTTAATATGAAACTATAATAAAAATAGTTCAAATTATAGTAAAGGTGTACAATTATGTTAAAAAAATGTCTATTAACGCTTCTTGCGTTTGTTGGCTTTCAAGCTATCAATGCCCAAAACCCGCCCCCGTATGTGGACGAAAATCTTCCTGTATATGTACGCGAAAATCCGCCTGCATATCAGAAATATGATCTGCAAAATTTAGTAACTATCGGGCGTACTCCTGGGTCGTACTCTCCCATAGATTTGACAGTAGATAACAATGGCGATGCCTATCTCAGAACATTGCCTGAAGAGCTGCAGGCCGTAATTATTGCAAAGGCAAAGACTATAAAAAGCCCTTATATAATAAGAATTGCCGCTGCCGACCGTACATTAGAGGCAATGAGAAACTTTGATAATTTCAAAGCAAAAACACTTTACTCGCCTCTATTAGAAGGCAAAAGGCCATTGCGGTTTATCACAGACTTTAGAAATATTAAAGATACCGCTGAAACTGACAAAAGAGATAAAAATTTAGTCGGTAGAGAATGGTACAATGGCATGCGCCATGATCTCAACTAAGAAATTTTAAGACTCATTCTCATAAAATTTAAGGGACTCTGGTTAAACCCAGGGTCCTTTTTTTATTAAACTTACGTTAGGCGTATTTTCGATTAAGCCAATAGATGATAAAGCAGGTATTTACGGGCATGACGATAAAAAGTAATAGAATTATTGGCACAAATAATTCTATTTTCAAAAAAAGAGCCACGGGGAAAAACAAAAGTATCGCATTTAAAATAATCACGCAATGAGATAAATTAATTTCTCCCTTGGAAAGAGAAACACTCTTTTCATGCATTACTTTTCTGATCAAATAATAAGCACTTAATCCACTGCAGCAACCAATAAAGAACAAGAAAAAGGCAGAGAGGATAAGAACACCCATTTGAATCGCGATAACTTCCTGGGGAATATTACTATTAAAAAGCCACAACAATCGCATATATACATTCAGTACTATTTCATAGCGATAAATGAATAAACAATCTAAAGCAAATCCACCAATTAAGCCTCCAAGTAACCCCCAAAGCCGTTTATAGAGAAAATATCCAACCATAACAGACAAGAACAGACCTATAGTAATAAAAAAGTTTATTCTGGAATCACTGGGACCATAAGATGAAAATGGCAGCAAAAGAAGCAATTTTGTGCTCTCAAATACTGGAAGGGCGGATAATGCTAAGCAGATGTTCAAAAATAATTTGTGCGACTTGTTAAAAATCGATTTTTCCATTAATTGGCTCCTTTTCGATTAAGCCAATACAGTATAAATTCAATGGTTGCGGGTATAGCTATAGCCGCAGAAATTACTGAAGCTAAAAAGAAAAATAAGAAAATCCCTGTACCATGTAATGCTTGATAATTTTCAATAAATAGACGCGACGCATAAAATAATATCACCGCGATAAAGAAAAACATCTGGGATATAAGAACAATGCGCCCAGTCTCGCCTCCGCAAATAGGATTGAAAAGGATATCCCAACCGAAGCAGCCAGGCCCAAATAGAGTCCGGAAATACGGTATCTAATGCCAATCGCAGCTAATACTATGAGCATGGTGAGGCTTGCAATAATCAAAAAAACTCTCGCCGATTCCATTCGTAAGTCCAAAAGATCTAATTCTATTAATATGCCGCTACATAAGAGAGCAAATAATAGGCACATCACAGTTAAGAAAAATATGGCTACATTAAGTTCGTGCTTATCCGAATCACTTAAAACTATTTTATTCATGGTTAGACCTTTTTTCGGGGGTATATACACTTAATGTTAGCAAATTCTTATTTTATAACTCAATATAACTATGATTTTAGGTATCGGCATAGATGCTGTAGAGATAGCGCGATTTAAAAAATGGCATACTTATAGCCAAAAAAAACTTGTACGCATATTTTCTCAGCAAGAAATCGACTATTGCCTTGGAGTGCCGGCAAAAAGCGCCGAGCGCTTTGCAGTACGCTTTGCGGCCAAAGAGGCTCTCTTCAAGGCAATGTCGCAAGCCTATCCAGAAAAAAAGTTTAACCTCTTTCATCTTGTTCGACACTGTGAAGTCATAAAGACAGAAGCTGTTCCCCGCATGCAGGTAAATTGGCATGAATTGAACTTGCCGGATAGCAAGATACTCCTGTCCTGTACCCACGCTGAGGATACGGGGATTGTGGTCGTATTGTTGCAGTGATGAAAAATTCTTATGCCGTAGCTTAAATCAGAAAATAGTTAAACTGATGTATTGACTTTTGAAATCAATATCTGCCATAATAAGGCTATAGAAGTATAATTAATAAATAAAAAGGAAAAATATGATGAAAAAAGCTCTCATCTCCGTACTTATGGCATTCGGGATGACATGTAACATGCCTTACGCATTTTCAATGCATATGCCGGGGCTCAAACGATCATTTGATAATTTAGAATCTCTCAAACGATCATTTGATAATTTAGAATCTAATGATTTACAAAGTGTGTTAATAGCTGCAACGGGTAAAGTGGCAAAAGAAGAAGATTTATCAATTACTTCAACGCCTAGGATTATAAAAAAGGGTGATGATTTAAGCATGATTTTTAATGAGCGTAATAAAAACGATAGTTTGATTTATTATCACATCACTAAAACATCTCCCGATTCGGAAAGTCTAGTTATAAATTTTAATGGTCTCATAGATAACGAATTAAAATTAAAAAAGTCTTCCAAAGTAATAATGCTTCAAGGTTCAGGAACAGTGCATTTCGACTACCCGAAGGAAGAAGAAATTGTTGCTAAATTGGCGATCGCCATTTCCAAAGCATTGGGAGCCCAATCATTGGAATTTAAATCAAGATGGGTAATGAGTGGTTATCAAAATCAAGAACTGAAAAAAAGAGATGATTTATTAAGATCTCTCGGATTTAAATACTCAGACAACAATCCTGATTTTTTAATTTTAGATTTATCAAAAGATGAATTTAGTGTTTCTGACGTTGATTAATGAATATACCAGATGATCCTTGTCGATATTCGCACTGTGGCATACGCACAGATCCTTATGGCGTTCTTGAAAGAAGCTAGAAAGTAATTATACTTTTCTGAGTTATTCTTAAACAAAAGGAACGTATGAAAACAAATATACTGGCCATTTTATGTGTGGGCTTGCTTCATTCTTTGGCGCTCTTTTCTCAAGATCTGAGTACTGAGGCAAAAGAAACATTAAATAGATATAAGACTGAATTCTGCGAGCTCTTGGGCAAGAGAAATGAACCATCTTTCCTGGTGGCCGGGGACTTTAAAACGCCAGAAAATGCGCGAATATGTGTGCAAGCCGGTGCGTCCTTACTATTTGCTGAGATAATGAAAATCGGAAAGCAACGTCAACTTAATGTATGTAATACAACGATCGATGCGACCTTAGCTGCAGAGACTAAAGTGAAAGCTGCTTCAATTTTTCGAAGATTGGTATGTGACCCTGCGCTTGCAAATTCCTGGGGTTACGAAAAAGTAGTCGTTTGTCTTAACTTTAATGAGGTTTTTCAGGGTTGGGATAAGGTCGATGGAAAACCCACCAAATTGATAAATTTCAATGCCCATTCAGAATCTCAAGAGTAAACTTTAAGAAAAGTTTGATAATATCTTCTCTTTTTGGTTGACAAAGGTCAATTTGAGCGTATTCTTAAGTAGAAATGTATCGCGGGGTAGAGCAGCCTGGTAGCTCGTTGGGCTCATAACCCAAAGGTCGCTGGTTCGAATCCAGCCCCCGCAACCAGACTACGCCGCAGGCTACGTCTGGGCGAGCCAGCTTCGCAGCTTCGCAGCTTCGCAGCTTCGTATGGCAGGCCTTTATGCCGCCGAAGTTTAACGAAGGCGCAAGATATTCACCTATCACTCAAAAATTCACTTTTTTTTAAAAAAACCTCAATCTATTGCTTTTTTATTCCACTTTTGATTATCCTTAAAATTAAGAAGAATATAATTAAAATAGGGTAAATGATGGTAAAAAAGTTACTATATTATGCATTCGGGGTCCTTTTGTCAGTAAATCAGGTTGCCTATGCACTAGAAGAGCAGCCACAAATGGATGAACTGGCACTCTGCAAAATACAAATTACAGATAACCCAGGGTATGTGTCGCTGGGCAAAAAGCTCTTAAAAAATCTCTATACCTATCAGCCACTTATAGACGTGAAGCCTCTGTCTTCTGGCAAAGCCTCGGTAGCATTTTTTCCTCAAGCCCCAATTTCAAAACCTATTGTTATACCGGTACAAGAGAATTTAAAAATCTCAAAAGAGAATATGGGATATATTATATGGACACTTTATGGCATCGCTGGCCAGCTAAACAAGGGTTATTTTACAGAAGGGACCTTTGTAATAGAAGATAAAGATCTGCGTCTCTTTAAGCTCATGAGGGACTCTGGCTATGCTTATAAGCGGATATCAAGCCACTTTAAAGCCTATAAGACCCAGCATTATGGCATGGATATTGAGAATTTACCCTGTGGTAAGCATCACATTTTGTTCGGCGAGCTTGCTAATGGACGCATCTTTATAAAACCTGAGAATCATGGCCTAAGCGGCATACAAGACACGTTAGAGCATGGAAAAGAATATGTGGTAGCCCAAGCAAGAAAAATTGAAAGTATTCGTTACCTTTTTAATATGCTTTCAGATCAAGACCCATCATTCAAAAAAGAACGTATTTCACCTGAATTGCTTGCCCAATTTGAAAAACTATTGAAAGAGATAGAAATAGACAAAGAGACAATTAAACAGCATATGGAAACGGCAAAAAATTTTGGGGTGCAAAAAATTATCTCGATACTCAAAGAGTATATGAATGAATACAAGCCACTGCAATCGATTTTGGCCGAGTCAGGGCCTGTTAATCTTTCAGGAAGTTGGGTGTTGGTAACGCAAGATGACGTCGATAAATCTAAGCATCTTCTTAACGATATTGTCTATTTTCTTGAAGATATAGCAGTTGAAGATAATCTCTACCAGCGTACGGGAAGTGAGATCGTTCTCACCCAAGCTGATCTTAATAAGGCGCTGGGGATTGTATCGAAAGAAACTCCCGAGCAGACAGAAGTTGATTAAAGAGATTCTTCTGGAAGAGGCTCATTGATAGGTACAATGACAATTTGTTCAGTTCGAAAATTAGGCCGGTACTCAACACCATTAATCTTGAAATAGATCAAACGGCTATTCGAAATACGAATCTTTTCGTCACCATAATCAATAACGATAGCAGCTCCATGGGGGTTCTTATAATAACTAATTGATGGCGCTCGATCAGTAATTTTCGGTATATTCACTTGATACCATAGCGTAGTACTATCCATAGCTTCTGGAATTTCTTCAGACCCCGGCATAAGGTCTGTCAAGTGTGCTAATTCATCCGAGGCTTTTTGATCATAGATAGTTTTGACATACGGTTGCTTGCTCATCGCATCCTGAGTGAGTATTTTATCTTCTGGATAGGTTATATGATCATACCAGCCTTTAGCAATCCGCCAGAGAATAGCTTTTTTCGCTAAAGGATCCGGCCATTGTTTGTTATAGCAGCTATATATAACTTTATGTTCATTTTCTCGACTTTTGAACACTGAAAGATATTTTTTATCAGCATCTAATGATTGTCTTTTGCCCGGACGAAACAGATAGCCTTTTTTGTACGGCGACTCTTTCTCATCGTTTAACAAAGAAAGTCCTGAAAAATTTAAACGCGAGCCATCACCGCCCTGATACGAGATAAATGCTGAACCACTTTGGATCTGAAAATCGAACGTGCCATTTTGCCAATCTGGAGATTGCTCTATTTCTTGGCTATTTTTTATGACTTGAATCAGCTTATCTTCTGTAGCATAGAGCGCATGCGTCAAAAATATTATCGCGAGTTTTTTCACACTCATTCCTTATAGAATAGAAAAAAGCGGTTTTTAAGCCGCTTTTTTTATGTAGTTTCTGGTATCTCTTTGTGCTCTTTGACCCATTTGTCCAAGATGCCATTTATAAATTTATGCGCATCGCTTTCTGCATAGCCCTTGGCAAGCTCAATAGCTTCATTGATAACAATAGAATAATCAAGTTGCGTATGAACAAGTTCCCAAATAGACATACGTAAAATAATGCGTGTTACACAGCCTACCCGCTCAAACTTCCAATTATCAAGCAGCGGTTTAATCTGCTCATCCAATTGCTCATGTGCGTCGATAATAGCTTGTGCTTGAATAACTAACGCGCTTGTCGGCTCGATAACACAATCAAAGCCGCGCGAAAAATTATCAACAATTGCATCCAAGCTTACTTGGTAGTCGAAAGAGTCTGCTGCATACAAAAGATGCAATATGAGCGCACGCTGGTCGCGAGCCGAAAGTGTATCACACGATTGTTGGTCTATTACTGAGGTCTCTTGATTATCCATAATCCGTTGCTTTAGTTATTATTTTTTAACGCGCTCGATATAACGAGAATCACGCGTATCTACTTTAACGATATCACCCTCATGAACAAACAGAGGCACTTGTAATACAAGACCGGTATCCATGGTTGCCGGCTTAGTGGCACCACCTTGGGCTGTATCGCCGCGAACGCCAGGGATAGTCTCTACGACCTTCAGTTCCATAAATAATGGCGCAGCGACTGAAATTGGCTTGCCGGAAAAATAAAGGACGGTGTAAATGGTCTGTTCTTTGAGAAAATCGAATACCTCTTCCAATTGTGCTTTTGTTAAAGCCTCTTGGTCGTAGTTTGCTTGATCCATAAACTGGTACAAATCGCCATCTTTATAGAGATAAAGCATTTCGCGATATTCAAGATCCGGAGTAGGAAATTTCTCTTCGACCCTGAATGTCTCTTCATGCACAAGATTTGTTAATAGATTACGCATCTTTGTGCGCGCGTATGCTCCGCCTTTACCCGGCTTTACATGATGATAATCGACGATGGTATACGGTTCACCTTTGTAGAGGATTTTACTCCCTTTTCTGAAATCACCTGCTAAAATCACGAATATCCTTATGAAATTATATAAAGAAACTGATACTTAATACTATTATAGTAAATTTGGATTAATCTGGCGATAGCAGCCGACGGTTAATTTTTCCAACTCGTACGGCCCGAAACTTACTCGTTTCAGCTCTTGTACTTTATAGCCAAGATGTTCAAAAACCCGTCTAATCACGCGGTTTCTTCCACTATGCAACACCATTTTCAAATGGGTCTTATTTTTTTGCAAAACCACTTTATCAAACCGTACCATGCCATCAACAAGACGTACCCCTTTAACTATTTGGCCATAGTCTACGTGGTCTAAAGGTTTATTGATGGTAACTCGGTACTCTTTCACTATCTCAAAGCTCGGGTGTGAAAGCCGCTGGGCCCAATCGCCGTCATTGGTTACCAGCAAAAGTCCTGAGCTGTCTTTGTCCAATCTACCAACCGTAAAGAGCTTAGTTTTTTTATAGCCAGGCAGCAGATCAAATACCGTTTTACGGTCTTTTTCGTCTGAGTTGGTGCATAAATATCCTGCAGGCTTATGGAGCATAACATACACCTTGCCCTCAGGCTTTACCACTTTACCCTTAACTTTAACCACATCGCCCGGGTTAACGAGCGTATTGAGCTCCTGAACGGTAACGCCGTTGATGGTTACTAGCTGTTGCCTGATTAAAAGCACCGCATCACGGCGTGAACAGACGCCTGAATGTGCCATATATTTTACGAGTTGCATTGTCATCTTTAAGACCTTTCTAGTGAAGCAAGCCCGAGCTGACGCGAACGCTCAAACATACGGTTACATGCGAATGTGGTGATAATAAAATAGAATAGGGCTAATCCGTAGCCGTAAGCAAGATCGTTCCATGAAAAACGATCGTTAAGTATAAAAATTCTTAGAGCGCTAAAGATATAGCTCATGGGCACCGCGCGAGAAACAATTTGTATCCAAGAGGGCATAATTTCCAGCGAATAGTAAACTCCTGAAAAAGGTATCAGGAGCCAGCCCATAACAAACACGAGCCGTTGCGCATGCACGCCAAAAAGCATTAAAAGCACTATAGTTAAATGGGCCATCGCCCAACCGGAAATAAGTAATGGAAGCACAAATACCGCCAATCCTGGCCCGGCTGATAAAAGATAGATATTAAAAAATAGTTTTGATACACCGGTGGCAAACACCACGAGCGCCAGAGAAGTCGCAAAGCCGCTGAGTATACCGCTCAATAACCACTCATTAAAGCTTAATGGCGTGGAAAAGAGGTTGATAATATTTCGCGCCATCATCTCATAGAGAAAATTTGCCGCGTTATTGAAAAATGAATACAGATAGACGCGGAGCATCACAACGCTCACTATTGAAACAGTAACTTGCTGTGCTGGTTGCCCACTTTTTGCAAGTGCTAAGCCCACGCCACCCCATATGATGATATCCAGAAGCGGCCAGAATATAAAATCGATAATGTCTTCGATTTTGAAAAAGCGGGCAAGAAGATACCGTTTTGCCAGAAGTATGCTGCGCGTGATATTCATTATGCATCTTCCAATCGAGCAAGGCCACGTTGTTTACTTCTATTAAAAAAATAAATAAAGCTTACAACGCCTATAATAAAATAGACAAAACTCAGTATAAAGCCGTAAAATAGCAACCAAAAATCTATTCTATTTGATTCAATAAAGATGCGTAATACTTTGAAAAAATAGGTCATAGGCACGCAGTAGGCTACCGTTTGAGCCCATAGTGGCATAATCTCAATGGGATAAAATATTCCTACAAAAGGGACAAAGAGCCAACCCATAACCCAAATGAGCTTCTGTGCTTGGCCGCCATAGCTCGCTAAAACTGAAGCGGTGAATAGCCCGATCGTCCAGCCAGAGAAAAATAGACTCACAAAAAGCACTAAGAACCAAGGGCCGATCGCCGGGATAAAGATTCCATATAATAGCCAGACGGCAGTCATGCCAAAAAGTGCGCAAATAAAAGAATTTAAGCCGCCCATAATCATAGTTGCACAGGTCCATTCTTGAATAGTTAAGGGGGTCACAAAAAGATTAATAACGTTCCTGGACCACATCTCAGAAAAGAAGTTATACGAGACATCGAGATTGGTTCGGTAAACCGCTTGCCATAAGACTAAGCTTGAAAGAATTATTACGGCCAAATCGGGATTTGAGGTTCCTCTAGCCATCCATGAGCCGGTAAAACCCCAGACCAAAATATCAAAGAGTGGCCAATAAAAAAAATCAGTCAGCGTATCTATGCCGCGAAAGGTCAATAGAAAATTGCGCTTGATAAGTGCTCTGATGCGATTAAAATTTACCATACCTATCCCTTACCGCGAAATATGTAAGAAATAATCTTCAAGCGTCGGCTTATCAATAGAAATTTGGTTATAGGTGAAGCCTGCTTGCACAAGTTTAACCAAAAACTGGGCGATAGCCTGCTCTTCAAGCTGCACATTTACTACCGAGCCTTCGCAGGTCACCTGCATATTCTGGTTGCGGCACCAGCTTAGAACGGCTTCGGGCGATTCGACAATAAGCTCAATATGGGCAAGTCCTGCTAATGCAGCAAGCTTTTCTGGTGTATCATGGGCGATGATTGTGCCCTTTTTTAATACAAGAACGTTGTCGCATATCTGCGCCACTTCATCCATTTTGTGAGAAGTAAAGAGTATTGAAACCCCTTGTTGTTTTTGCTGTTCTTTAATAAAATTCAAAACCTCTTGCGCAACATCAGGGTCAAGAGAAGCTGTCGGTTCATCAAGGAGCATTACTTCGGGCTCAATACAAAAGGCTTTAATGAGCATCACGCGGGTGGTTTGCCCTGCAGAGAGCGTTCCAGCGCGCCGGTCTTTTAAGGACCACATATCAAATTTTTTAAGTAATCGTTCAAGGCGTTCTTTTAAGATAATATGCGGTACGCCATATAACTGGCCATAAAAAGAAAGATTTTCATAGACGGTCAATTTGCCCGGCAAGCTGACATAGGTCGAAGCGAAGCCGACTTTTGATAAAATCTCTGAACGGTCGGTTTTTAGGTTTTTCCCAAAATAGATAATATCGCCTGAAGTTGGGGTCATAGTGCTTAAAAGCATCTGTATAGTCGTGGTCTTGCCGGCGCCGTTCGGCCCGAGAAAACCCAATACCTGCCCTTTTTGTAGCTCAAACGATATACCGTCGACCGCAACAAAATCTGGGTTTGAAAATTTTTTATAGAGATTATTAACCGTTAATATAGCCATCGTACTCTTAAGTATAGTATTTACTATTCTCTTTGTATATTATCAAAAATAGTATTCCAATAAAAAGTAAAAAAGGAGATATGTGGTGAAAAAATTCCTATTTTTATTAGCTACCAGCTTAGTCAGTCTGTCTTTGCGGGCCGATTTGCCTGACATTAAGCTTCAGACCTTATTATCTGGTGTTCAAAAATTTACCCAAGATGTATACGACAAATTGCAAAAAGTTGCACCTTCGCAGCAGTACACAGTGGGCACATGCATCAATTTCATTAACAATTTTTCAGATGAAAATGCTATAGAGGACTTTATGGGCTGCCTGAAAGCCGGTATACCTTCTGATGCATTTGATCCTCGTGATAGCAAAAAAGAAACTATGTTGCATGCGTTGGCCCGTTACCGGGGACATGGGGAGATTAGCTTTCTCCAAGAGGCTCTACGTTCTAACAATGCGAATTTAGATGTTCAAAATTCTGATGGGGATACGCCCTTGCACATTGTATTGAAAAACGCGAATGGGAATGATCGGAGATATGAAGATCTTTTGAGTGCTACTAATATCAATATCAAAAATAAAGCAGGTCAAACACCTTTATATCTTGCGTTAAAGGGGGAGGAGTATGCTGCAGCTGAATTTTTAATAAATAACGGCGCCGATATAACTATCTCTGATAACACAGGCATGACCCCGCTACAACTAGCGCAGTCTTTGAGCAACAGCGATAATAAAAAAAAGATTATTGCAACGTTAGAAGAAAAACTTAATGAAAAGTCATCGCATTTAAAAAAAGAAATCCCAACGCAACAGATTTCGTCCCTTTTACTGAGTCTGATTAACCTGGTTGCCAATACAGAGTATTCTAGTCAACTCGCAGTGCAGATAAAGGGATATATTGATGCTAACGTGCGTCCTGATAAGCTCGTTCCCACAGGCGCCACACATGAGATATCCAAAAACGTTAACGGTGCACCAGTAAAAGAGACAGTTGATGGGCAAGAATCAGCTTTGCACTGGATAGCGCTCAATAAATCTGCTCCGGAAAATATAGCGGGAGTGATGGATGTCGTCTTACAGGCCCCGAATATAAATATAAATGTACAGAATTCATATGGGCAAACACCACTCTACTTGGCCGCCCAAAACACTAATAATGCAGCGCTTGATAAACTTCTGGCAGCAAAAGCTGACCCTAATATCGAGAGCATAAGCGGCACAACGCCACTACATATAGCTGCTGAGAAGGGCAATATAGAGGGAGTGAAGAAATTATTAGGGAAGGGTGCAAAAACAGATATAAAAAACATTTATGGCAGTAATGCCATAGGAAGCGCTCAAAGATCGCAAGGTGATAAAGGAACGCGAGAAGAGATTATTAAGCTACTCCAGCAAGCAGCGCAACCATCGCAACAGACACAGGCAGCGTCTCAAGCAACCGCTGCGCCGGATAAGCAGGCACTTGATGTCCTTAATACGCTGGTTCAAAAATCTGATAGCTTTAATAATTCAGTGGGCCGATTCCCTACAACGTCTAACAGAATCAAAAACATATGTGGAAATGATCTAGTAAAAAAAGAGACTGTAGCGAAACAGGCACAAAATGCTTATCCGCTCATGCACAATAAAGTAACAAGTCTCATGAACGATTTTTTAACCTATA
>PLTG01000070.1 GCA_003165355.1 Candidatus Babelota bacterium
GGCTTAAAAAACATCATAATAATCGTATTTTTCATAAATCGATATTCTCGACTATTTTTGAAAAAGCCCTTTTTCCTTAATTCACGCAATTTTTCTAAAATACCCTTTTTTTCAGCCTTGGCATCAAACCTGCCATCCATCCAACGGCACATAAGCTCAGGCAATGGTCGGCCATTATTACCGCACACCAGATGCTCTGCCTGTTGCTTGCCGCCTATAGCTTCTACCGTTTTATAGAGCTGTTTTTCAATATCGGAAGAAGTATTGATATCAAGAAAGTAATAAAACAATGTATCGCCAAGACCTATTTCACTGGCCATTCCCAAAGAATCGATATGCGAAAGGACACCATTGTAATCATAAATGATAGTTTTTGAATATATACTTGAAGATGCCAGAATAGCACATGCTAGCAGGGCGTAGAATCTCTTTTTAACCATAAAATCACCTATAGTTACTATTTTTTAATTTTATTTATATTTTAATACTAAATGAAATAAAACCAATGTCAACCGGGCCATTATTAGCCCTATCTAATCGATACTTCTGATAGTGCCTGCAAAATATCTTCAAGCGCATCCTAATAATTTAAATAGTTTATGGTATAATTGTTGTATAAATAAACCATTTAAACCAGGAATACTTATGATGAAAAACCTGATTGCCCTGATGGCCTGTGCCGTCATATCATGCTATGCAGCTGAAAGACAAGTCGATATGAACGTTTATATGTATGGCAAAGAAAAAGAAAATCGCATTATGAACTGGATGGAAGCCATATATAATCCAAAAAACCCGACCAGTGAGCCTCAAAAACCACTTAAAAATTCCCGTAAACCCCGAGTACTTAAAGATCCTGAAGTTGTCAGAAAATTACGCAGAAAATTAGCTGATCAAAAAAATACCCCAGGCAAAATAGAAAAAAAACGCTAAAATCTTGACCTTTGTGACCCATTTTCCATGTAATCTTAAGAAGAGGAGAGTATCCGGTTATGTTATTTAAAAATCAGAGACATTAACCAGGTAGTTATGCTAATCTTTAAGTTGACTTAAAGATTAGCAAGAAATGGAAGAAGATGGAAACAGATAAACCACTTATGACGCTGGCGCTCCATGAGGCCCCAGAAGAAGCAACGTACGATTTTCACCCAAAGGCCTTTGAAGAGTATCTCGGCCAAAAAGAGCTTAAAACCAAATTACAACTCTATTGCCATGCCGCACAGTTACGAGGCGAGCCGCTGGACCATCTTCTTCTTTTTGGCCCGCCAGGCCTCGGCAAAACAACATTGGCGCTTATCATGGCACAGGTTATGCGCGTGGGCATAAAGATATGCAACGGCCCCATGCTTGAACGCACGGGCGATATGGTTGCACTACTAAGTAGCCTGGAGCCGCGCGATATTTTATTTATTGATGAGATTCACCGCATGGCAACGCCGGTTGAAGAGGTTCTTTACAATGCTATGGAACATTTTCGAGTTGATGTTATTGTGGGCCAGGGCCCGGGTGCTAAATCGATCAACCTGCCGCTACACCCATTTACTCTTGTTGGCGCAACTACCAAAAGCGGGATGCTCTCAGCGCCGCTTCAAAGCAGGTTTGGCATCAGCGAGCGGCTCGATTATTATTCTGACGAAGATCTTCAAGCGATTATTTTGCAAAGCGCACAATTTCTAAACCTCAAGTTATCACCAGAATCGGCCTTACGGATCGCAGGCTGTGCACGGGGGACGCCACGTATCGCTAAAAAACTTCTCCGGAGAGTACGCGACTTTGCCCAGATTCATAACCAGAACCATGCAACAGATATTCTGGTGCAAGAATCGCTCAATTTTTTAGGGATTGACCCTGAAGGGCTCACGCAATTGGACCATAAGATCATCAAGATGTTGGTGGAACATAATGGCGGCCCGCTGGGGCTAGAGACACTCGCCTCACTTGTCGGTGAAGATAGTCAAACCATTGAAGAGGTGTATGAGCCATTTCTCATGCGGAAAGGGTTTATCGAGCGCACGCCACGCGGACGGCAGATCCCCCACAAGAGACTTCAAACCCTGATCTTACAAAAAACGGGCCAAAGCGCTCTTTTTTAAAAAAGTCTTTATAGGTCATTGTAATCAAAGGCGCCCAGCTTTACCCGAATATCCCTACGTAGGCCAGCCGGTTTTTCTTCAAAAATAGCTGTTGCTTCTTCATGATGCTGCAAAGCAAGCGTGCGTAATCGTGGCAACTGATTTACTACAGAAAGATTAGCATCTTTCAAGCGTGGGTTACAGGAGAGATCAAGCCCTTCAAGTTGTTGCAAATCTTCTATCTCTTCAGGCACTGTGGATAAATCACAATCTCTCAGGGATACTATTTTGAGCATTTTTAACTCTCTTAAAAAACTAAAATCTTCATCCACAAAACAATTTCCACTCAAATAGAGCTTCACTAATTTTTTTAAGTTACCCAACTGCGGGGGAATACTATTTAATTTACAATATCCCATACCTAAGACCCTAAGGGTATCCGATAGTTTATTAAATAGCTCAAAAGAGCTGACATTACTCAGGTCATTATCTGCAAAATGTAAGTCCTGCAAGTTGCGAAAATTATTGAATAAAAATGCAGGTAATCGATTGATTTTAATCGCGCTTAAATCGATTGATCGCGTATGTATAATAAGATCGGCGGGAATCTCTTGTTCTAGTTTATTTTCTAGCCGCTCTGTATATCTTTTCTGCCATACATCATGCTCCTGCCCGTCTGAATCCTTCATCTGATTCAGTACAAGAAAGTTAACCCGTACCAATTCCTCATGGAGCGAAAAGAGTGGCGCCGCAGCGATTAATGCCAATAACGTTACTATATTCCGCGCACTGATCAACATATTCATTACTCACCCTCTTAAATAGTGTTAAAAGTTCATTGCCCTGGAGATTCTAACAAAACAGTGTTCTATCTGTCAATACGATAAAATAGCCTTTTTTGATAAAAATGGTATCATTAGAGTATGATACATTTAACAAAAATATGCCTTTCATTTGGCACCAGAAAAATATTTGATGAACTTAACGGCACCTTTCAAGAAGACGACCGCGTCGGCTTAGTAGGCAGAAATGGTTACGGCAAGTCCACCCTCTTGAAGGTCATTGCCAAACAGCAGGATATCGAAAGTGGCATCGTCTCAATAATCGGGGGCAAGCGTATTGCTTACCTGAGCCAAGAGATTGTCCTGAATTCGGAAAAACCTGTATTGGAGCATGTGGTTGATGGCGCTAGCGATGTTGCAGATATACTCTACAGCTCAGTAGCTGAACTACGTGGCCATGCGGATAAGATCTTACGCGGTCTTGGCCTTTCAGAAAAGATGCTCGTTACTCCGGTTAACACCCTCAGTGGCGGCTGGAAGATGCGGGTGCTTTTGGCCCAGCTTTTGGTCCAAAAGGCAGATTTCTATCTATTTGATGAACCGACCAACCATCTTGATATCGTTGCCAAGGACTGGTTCCTGCACTTTCTCATGCGTGCAGATTTCGGTTTTCTTATTGTCTGCCATGAAAAATATTTTTTAAACAAGTTATGTACAAAAATTTTAGCCCTTGATACCCCTGCAGGTAAATTTTACCAGGGGAACTATGACGACTACTGCCAACGTTTTGAAGCGGATGCTCTTGCAGTAGAAGCTGCATATGTGCAACAGCAGAAGATGATTAAGCAGAAAAAGGATACTATTGCCCGTTTTGGTGCATCTGCAGCCCGTTCTTCACAGGCACAGAGTATGAAAAAGGAGCTTGAAAAGCTTACAATCATTACCCCGCCGCCAAAAAAGGCGACCATGCATATCCCGTTGCCGCCGATCAAACCGTGTGGCAATAACGTACTTACGGTGCAAAACTTGAGTGCGCGCTATGATGTCAAAGATATCTTTGCGGGATTAGAGTTTGCGCTTAAACGAAGTGAAAAAATTGCTATTGTGGCGCCTAACGGTGTCGGCAAAACGACCCTGTTGCATACGATTGCAGGCAATATACGACCACATGAAGGCACCATCGAGTTCGGCAGCCAAGTCACTTCAACACTTTTTTATCAAGAGCAATCACTCGTTTTGAACCATGATCTTACCGTGTGGGAAGAGGTTTCACATAACACCGCAGGTATTGTCTATACTGATGCGCAGATTCGGACCATGCTTGGTTGTTTTCTTTTCTCTAACGATGACATTCATAAAAAAATATCAGTATTGAGCGGCGGTGAAAAAAGTCGTGTTGGGATGATTAAAATATTACTCCAACAGGCCAATTTATTGCTTCTTGATGAACCGACTAACCACTTGGATATACCGTCAAAAGATATACTCTTAAAGACACTTAAGCAGTACGCGGGCACTATTCTTTTTGTATCACATGACCAAGATTTTGTTAACGAACTTGCGACATCGATTATTGAATTGACACCGAGCTCCGCCTTGATCTACCCGGGAAATTATGATTCATATCTGCAACAGAAAGAGTATCAAGAGAAACATATAAAAAATGGAACGGCATCTGCTGGCTACGCTGCAAAGCCGGTTGAAAAAGTGATCTCATTTTTTGAACAGAAACAGATGCGTAAGCTTGAACAAGCGATCGACCGCATTACTAAAGAGCGGATAAAACTAACTGCAGAATTAGAAAACTGTGTATACGGCACGCCCGATTTTCAAACACGCTACAACAGATTACAAAAAATTGAACTCGAAGAGCCTAAGCTTTTACAGCAGTGGGATGAATACAATAATAAATAGAGGTACTGAGTGAATCACAACGGGGATATGAACACTCAACAACTCTATTTATCACTAACTCTATTTTTTACTATTTGCGATAATACTATCTCGTTGTTTTAAAAGTTTTGTTTTGATATCATCAAAATTGGTAAGAGCTTCTTTTAAGTTCTCTGCTGCTGTATCAGCATTATCTTCCCCTGCAGCCACAAGATCCTTGATGAGTTGTCGTTGAAGCACGTTAAATTTCTTATAATTGCCATAAAGATCATTATTAAATACCTGTGTGTACTTCTGCCTTAATAAGTCCTGATTGATT
The DNA here is from genome assembly GCA_003165355.1 of Candidatus Babelota bacterium. Lineage (GTDB taxonomy): Bacteria > Babelota > Babeliae > Babelales > Babelaceae > BOG-1370. The sequence goes on from PLTG01000070.1 coordinate 5,067, forward strand.
TTCCACGTAGTGAAGTTATTACTTTTCGTGAAATGCACAGGATTGTCTAGACTACTCATTACGCCATTAAGGTTGTTTACATAGAAATCATCAACATCTGTTGTCACAAAAGTATAAGGTAGGGGGGGGACCGTTACGATAAGCTTCGGAACGAGACCTAGGTTATCAGGATTGGCTAAATCAATTCCTTTAAATAGTTTCTCTAAAGGTGCAGGTACCTGATTTACGCTCAATATATACGACTGTACAAGGCTTGTTGCAATATCAAATATGTTCTTGCGGGCCGCATCATAACCCTGCCATGCCTTGAGAGCATCACTTTTTTCTGTTTCTATTTTATCACTGAGATCATTAGGTATAGTATTCAGTGCGCTTTCCACACCACTGTATACAGTTTGGTATTCTGCAGATTGTAGTGGTATACCTGCGACTAAAAGCGTTAAGGTAAAAACTTTTACTCTATTTTTCATTCTTTATCCCCCTGTATTGTATTATTATTTTAATATTTTATATATCTTAAGACTTCGTAATCTTAATTTTAGATTAGCAAAGGCGCATTAATAAAGTCAATACTTTGAAAATCTTGATATAAAACTTTAAATATAATCAACCAGGAGACGGAACAAGCAATATCTTTATTTCAAGATTTCTGGTATTCACAATTTTAGCACCCTAAACACAGAGGGCAAACTATGAGTTCTAAAAGGGCGCAAATTAATAATTTATTTTTTCGATTCTTTCATGAACCGTGTTAATTCATCAACCTTTTTATTCAAGCGACTGACACCAGAAAAGCGTTTGCACAAAACCGCTGCAACAACAAATCCTAAAGTACCTGCTACGATATGTGAGCTTGGCGCATTACGCATATCAGTTAACGTGGTCTTACCAAAATCTTGAATAATCTGTAGCGCTTTGGCAGCATCAAGCTTTCCTGCAGACGGCTCTTGTGGTTCTTCAGCCATCAATGTACCAACTGCTAACACAAGTATTAACTTTTTCATAAAAACTCCTCAATACTATACTACTTTTTAGAACTGTATGCTGGCGGCATCATAGTATGCCAAGGCGTCTGTTGCTCATAAGCATACGCCGCATTAAATAATAACCCTTCAGACAAATCGGGCCCAATTAACTGAAACCCCACAGGCAACCCGTCTGAAGTAAACCCTGCAGGAATAGAAAGTGCTGGCACCCCGGTTAAATTGGCCGAAGCGTTAAAGTAATCTTGCAGATCCATCTTTAAACGGTCGTTATCAAATGCCCCAAACTTGAATGCGCCTGAAGGCGTAGTCGGCATAAATAACAGATCGACCTCTTTAAACGCTTGCAAAAATTGTTGACGCATCAACGCTTGAACCGTTTTAGCACTTTGGTAATAGGCATCTGCATGGCCACTAGAAAGGGCGTAATTGCCAATCAAGATGCGCCGCTTAACTTCAGCGCCAAATCCATGCGAACGGTCATTAACATAGACATCCGACAACGTCTTTGCGTCCGTGTCACGGTATCCATAACGGATGCCATCAAAGCGAGCTAAATTGGATGCCGCTTCTGCACGACTGACCATAAAATAGACAGCAGCGCCATAATCCATAGCCGGCAAACTTAATCGCTTAATAACCGCCCCAGATTTTTCATACACCGCAAGGACATCCTGTAACCGTTTAACAACATCGGCATCCATACCCTCAGCCTCAAAGGCATTGGTTACCACCCCGATCTTCAGACCCGCCGGTAATTTTCTTTGCAGAAATTGAGTATAATCAGTTTTTTTCACGCGCAAACTAGTAGAATCCCGCTCGTCATGCCCGGCAATTTCAGACATCACCACTGCGTTATCATGCACCGTGCGCGTAAGCACACCAATTTGGTCAAGCGACGACGCGTAGGCGATTAACCCGTAACGTGAAACTAAACCATAGGTCGGTTTCGAGCCGACTATATTACAAAATGATGCCGGCTGGCGAACAGAACCGCCCGTATCGCTGCCTAATGCCCAGGGCACTAACCCGGCAGCAACGCATGCCGCAGAGCCGCCGCTGGAACCACCCGGAACACGAGATATATCCCACGGGTTGGCTGTTTTGAAAAATGCTGAAGTTTCTGTTGAACTGCCCATGGCAAACTCGTCCATGTTTGCCCGACCAAGCAATGGCGCGCCGACCGCTTTAAGCCGCTCGATAGCGGTAGCGTCGTAGGAAGCGCGATAGTTTTCAAGCATCTTTGATGAGCATGAAGCGATGCGCCCTTTTTGGCAAATATTATCTTTTATTAAGCCGGGAATGCCGGAAAGTAAGCTTGTTGCTGAAGCATTTTTTAATTCATGCTCAATAGATTCTTGCGAAAATATCTCTAATGCGCTTTTTAATGCGCCGTCATGCTCAGAAAATTGTTGAGAAAAAAAGCTGATCAGCTCAGATACGGAGATTTTTTTATCTTTAAGCGCTTGAGATAACTCGTGTATAGTTGCAAATGAAAGATTGTTCATAGGTATCCCTTCCTGTTACGATTGCTTGATGATAACGGGTACAACAAAATAGTTGTTTTCATGAACCTGAGCACTTTCAACTAATGGGTCGGTGCACAAGGTCGCCTTATCAACCCGAAATACGTTTGTCGATTTCTGCTGGATATGCAGATCTTGATGCTGTGCTGCGATATCTTTTAATCGTGAAGCGTAGCCTAATACCGCCTCCAAACTTTCACGTAATGGTTCAACCTCATGCGCTTCAAGTTTAATGCATGAAAGTGTTGCGAGCTTTAAAAGTTCTTCTTGAGTGATTAATGTCACCGCCATGATACTCTCTTCCAACTTTCTGAACGGAACCGCATAAGATATACAATACCCATAAGTCCGTTACCAATATAAAATGAACTATATATCAGGATAAACTTAATGAGCGTATTTTCAAGCGGCACAAGCGATAAAGCATAAGAAACGGGCATAAAAAAGAGTATGAGCGATGCGAGCCGCACCAACATAACCACACGAACATTCGATGCTCCGCGCAAAGCAGCAGCCAAGATCAGCTGTAAAATATCGAAAAATACTAACATACTAATAAGGGGAAACGCTGTGGCAGCAAAATCGGTAAATACCTGTTTGCTGTCAAAAAGGCGGATAACCATATGCGGCATGAGAGAAAAGGCACATAAAATAGTCAGTACCATAAGTGAACTTAAAAAGAGAATTTTTTTAATAGTACTTTTAATGCCGAGCCAATTTTTGCTGCCATAATCGTTACTGACCAGAAGCGTCACCACCTGTGCAAACGCAACTGCCGGCGCAAATGCAAATTGCTCCATATCTTTAATAACATGGAACGTCCCCATGGCAACCTTGCCCAATGGGTTAATAAGCCCGCAGAGCCACATTTTTGCAATAGCCAAAGTAGCTTTATCCACCATCACCGGCAGGCTGACCACAAAAATTTTGCCCATGAGTCGAATAACCTGAGTATTTAAAAAGGGCACCTGATAAAGATGGTGGTACCGGCTTAAAAAGAGATAGGTCATACCGACACTACTAATGCATATATATTGTATAACAGCGGCCCACGCAGAGCCCATGATGCCCAGTTGAGGAAACCCGCATTTTCCAAAGATAAGCAGATAATCAAGAATAACAAAAAGGCCCGCGCCCATGAGAAAGAGGTTCATCGGCATACGTGTATTTTTCACTCCGCGCAAAAAGCCTACTATGCCATAACTAATAAACATGCAAAAGATACTTAAGCAGCGCACTTTAAGGTACGAAGACCCGATTGCCACCAGACGTTCCGGCACGCGGTACCAGACAAAAATAGAATGTGCTCCAAAAAAAAGTAACAGAGCGACGATGCCCCCGACGATGAATGATACCCATAACGCCGCACTCAGCGCGTTACCCACATTTTTTTTATCACCGGCACCGTTATAATGGCCGCACATAATAACGGCACCCACAGAAAGGCCTTCTGCGATTTTTGTTACCGTATGCAGTAGGGTATAGGTTACCCCCAGAGCGGTATAGAGTGACGTTGAATTTAATTGTGCCACAAACTGCGCGTCGACGATATTAATCATCAACACAAAAGCGGTTATCAGTTCAGGGAAAAAGAGGGATAAAATAGTTGAATATGAATTGCCGTTATCTGAGTCTTTGATGCCAAAAAGATAACTAGAAAAAAGCATTTGAGTCTGTTTTATCATGGTTTTCCCTATGTAAAAAAAGAACTAACAAGACAGATGTCTTGCTATCTTAGCTCTACGCAGAAAAAATGCAATAGTTCCGTTGGCGATCGCCCACGTGGTACGGGTAGCACTGCTTGAGGTGCCGCGTCTCTTTGGCATCCGGCTGCCACTCGCGCGAGGCCCAATAGACAAGTGTACTTTTTTGATACGCGCTCGAGCCTGCAAACATCCGAACCAGTTCATCTGGCCGTAATGATGCGCGCGCGCAGAAAAGGTCGATCGGCGTATCACTTTTTCTTAAAAAGTTTCGCCAATCAAGGCTATTGGTTTCAATATTTTCTAATTCAAGTTTTTCAATAACTTCATTCAAAAAATTTACTTTTTTAAGAGTAACCTCTAAAAGCGTAACCTGAATATGGGGGTAGAGAATTTTTAAGGGTATGCCAGGGAACCCGCCGCCCGTTCCAACATCACACAGGCTTGAAACTTTGGTCATATCAAGTACAGCGCCGAGCTTAATTGAGTCTTCAAAGTGATAAGCAAGCACCTCTTTTAAATCGGTGATCGCGGTGATATTAAAAAGCTCGTTGGCAGCTATCAAGAGCGTGTAATAGTCCTGAAACTGTCTCAACTGTTTTTCTGAAAGATGGTTTCTTGCGGCAAAATCTTGCCAAAGTAAAAAGCTGTTTTCCATAGTGTTTAACTATACCATCTTTCACTTTTTTTCATACCGTTGATTTTGCGCGTACTACATGTTATGACATACAGAAGAAAAAAGAATTTTTCATAATCTCATGAGTAGTAAGAAGGCGATCGCATGAATATATTTTTATATATAGTACTGGTAGTTACTATAACCCTCTCTCAAAACATCCAGACCACGCACGACAATAACATCATCCCCCTATATCTTGATGATACACAAGGCGACCTGGTGGGATATATCGAAGCTGGGCCTCAAGATGCTGCAACACGTTCATGCTCTACCAGCTCCCCAAGCTATAGTTTGATATTACCTACTGCCGCGGGTCAAACGGGGCAGGTGTTGGGGCTGCTCGATTCAGCAGGCCATCTCACCTGGCTGACTACCGTTACCAATTCGACGCAATTGCATCTGCTGTATACTGCAACAGCATGCGATACACCTTTAACTCTCGTGCAGCGCGATATTACGGGCAGCTTTGTTGCAACCACTATTACTCTCACCGGAGTGAGCCTCATTAATGTGCCACACACTATTGGCGACCAATGCGGTGCAGGGCAAGGGTTCATCTGGTCATCCGATGACAATCTGCAAAATACCTTGATCGGTATCGGCGCGGGGGCAAGTAATAATCCCAATAATGGGGCATCATCAAATGTTGCTGTGGGTTACAATGCATTATTAAGCAATTCTAATGGTTCCCAAAATATCGCTCTGGGCGTCAGTGCATTACGTGACAATTCTAATGGTTCCCAAAATATAGCTCTGGGTGCCAACGCATTATCTGCAAGCGCGAGTACTTTCAATACTATCGCCATTGGCCAGTCTAGCGCTACAGCATATCAGGGCTCAGAATCTAACAATATAGTTATTGGCACAGGTGCTTCTACTGGAGATACCAGGACTACCCGCATCGGTTATTTTCATGACACAAACTTTCGCGATATATCACAAACAGCTAGTTGTTTTATCTCCGGCATCTATAACACAGCGATTGCCGGGCAGATTGTTTCAGTCGATTCTGCAGGGCAGCTCGGTTTTGATGCAACAAATCAGCCTACATCATGCAATTCCCCTTTAACTCTCGTGCANNATGCATGTGCCGCAAGCGAAGGGTTTATCTGGCGATCAGATGATAATCTACAAAATACATTGATCGGCATCGGCGCTGGAGCAAGTAATGCTAATACCTCTCCCGAAAGTAGCGCAAAAGATAATGTTGCTGTAGGTTATTACGCATTAGCGGCAAACACAAATAATAGTAACAATGTTGCTGTGGGTGCCAATGCACTTATGTCGAATGCTTCAACTGACAACAATACAGCAGTTGGTTTTAATGCGCTTTCTGTATATACCGGCTCGGTCCCCTTTAATAATATGCCAAATACCGCATTAGGACATAATGCTCTTTCTGGTTTGGTACAGGGGTTTGAAAATATCGCTATTGGTGAAAATAGCGCTTCAAATTATAGCTTCAATGAATCGGGCAATATAACACTAGGAACCTATGCCATCGGCGGCGACATGAAAGCCACCCGCATCGGCTATTTCAGCAACACAAATTTAAGCGACCCGCTACAAACAACAAGCTGCTTTGTCGCAGGTATTCATAACACACCTGTCTCAGGGCAGTTCGTCTCGGTAAATAGCTTGGGGCAGCTCGGTTTTGATTCAACATCATTAGTGACAACAGTAACTTCTTGCGATGTTATCAACACATTAGTATTACGCGATACCACGGGCAGCTTTGCCGCTACCACCATCACCCTCACCGGTAATAGCTTAATTAACTACAGCACGGTCGGCGGATGTGATACTGGTTCTGGCTTTATCTTTGCGCCAACAAACCAAAACACCATAATCGGTCTTAATGCTGGAAACAATAATACGTTAACGGGCGCGAACAACAGCGCATTTGGTAACAGCGCTTTAAGTGGTAACACTACCGGAACAGCAAACGTTGCGATTGGTGCCTTTGCGCTATCTACCAATAGTACCGGAAGCCAAAATACAGCTCTTGGTGAAGAGGCACTTAAAGCAAATACTACAGCGAGCAGCCTGACGGCAGTTGGCTACCGTGCTCTGCAGAATAACACAGTTGGTGGTACACAAAATACTGCCGTTGGTGCACAAGCTTTACAGAATAATACCAGCGGATCAAGCAGCACTGCAGTGGGCTACTACGCATTGCAAAATAGCACCGGCTCCCCGAATGTAGCCATAGGATCTCAAGCACTGCAAAATAATATTACTGGAGGAAACAACGTTGCTGAAGGCTATCAAGCTATGCAAAATGCCACCGGTGGCTTTAATGTGGCTACAGGTTCTCAAGCATTGCAAAATAATAGCGGCACATTTAATGTCGCCCTGGGATATCAAGCTATGCGAAATAGCACCGGCGGCAGCGATAATGTTGCTGTAGGATATCAAACTCTCTTGAGTAATAACGGCGGCTCTAATACCGCTTTGGGATATCAAGCGCTTTTAACCTCAGTTGCTGATAGCCAGTTGGTGGCTGTCGGCTATCAAGCATTAAAAAACAATAATGGCGGCGCACAAAATACCGGCGTAGGTTACTATGCTTTAGGTGCTAACGTTACGGGGAATTTGAATACCGGTGTGGGGTATCAGGCGCTGTCTTTTAACACAGCTGCTAACAATACTGCCGTTGGCGCTCAAGCATTAACCGCCAATATCACTGGAACTGCAAACGTCGCAATGGGCGCCTTTGCATTAGCAGGCAATAACGCCGGAAATCACAATACGGCTATTGGTGAAGAAGCGCTTCAATTAAATAACTCCAGCGATTCAACCGCATTGGGATACCGGGCATTGCAAAATAATACGAATACTCAAAATGTAGCCATAGGATCTCAAGCACTGCAAAATAATATTACTGGAG
>PLTG01000050.1 GCA_003165355.1 Candidatus Babelota bacterium
TGATTTAAGTGCAATGAGTGGCAGCAGCTCATCTGGCGGATTAATGGCTCTTTCCGGGCAGAAAGTATTTCAGGCGCCGATGGTAATACAAGCGCCACTGGCCCAGGCGCTTGCTCGGTTTGAAACGCCCGTTGCTACGCAGGTTGCTCGGGGTGTGATAGCGGGTGCTAGTGAGCAACAGGCAATAACTAATAGCTCTGAAGTTATTACTTTGCTTGAAAATCCAGCTCACAATGTGAATCAGTATGAAAAATTAAAATCGAGCTTATTGGTCGAAGAAATTACAAGTGTTATTGATGTTACTGTGCACGGGCTAGAGAGATTTATAGAAAGGGGCTTTTCACCAGATGAGATCGTGCAGATTGTTACTAAACCTAGTAATACTGCTATACAAAGTGATGGTGCGAAAGTATTTATACAAGAGGTAGGTGCGAATAGATATTCATTTATAACTGTAAATCAAGAAAAAAAAGAAGTAGTGACTGCATTGAAGAAAATTGATTCAAAATCATTGAAAAACCTTGGTAAAAATTATGGATGGAAATATGAAGAATAAATCTGGATTCGAATGTTGTTTTTGTGCAAAAACCATATTCGAAAATAACTTTGATCCTTGCAATATCACAATTATTGGTAATTCTGAGATTAATAAGCCTAAGGATGATCGTGCGGAATTACTTTTTTGGAGCCATTTAGAATGCTTAAAAGAAAAACTCAATCCTAAAACGCAAGGATATTTAGCAGTCTTTGATTCAAATGATGATGAATAAATGCGCGATCGACACGCATTCCCTTGTGCTAATGAGACTTTCTGTTAAAATAGAGCAGTATGTTTTACTTAAAAAAATTGGATTTTATAATGCGTTATTTTCTTATTCTTGCAGCGTGCCTGTCTTTAAGTACACAATCAATGCACGGTATCATAATGACTGGTGAAGGTATTGAGACAGCCAGTGGTTTTATTAAATGGGATAACCTGGTATCAGTTTCTCATCAAGTGAGCGCATTACAGAATACTTGCAATGACTTTTCTTCTCAATTGGGCATATTGCAGGATAAATGTAAAGATATAACATCGCTTTCTAGTCGAGTACGCATATTACAGGCGGCATGTATTGTGCTAGCTGCTGCGGTACTTTATATAAAATATTTTGGTACAAAATGTGATAGTAAACAAGAAGAATCAAAAATAGCGCAATAACAATTTATTAGAGAATTACTTTTTAGAGGGGCAGTTAACACTCTATTTTTTTAGGAATTTACTATGTATTTAAAAAGATTTTTTTTAGCCATCAATGTAATGATAATGTCTACATCCCTAGCGACGCCCAATGTTGTCTTGCATAAAATTCAGCAGGCGCACATGGATGTCATTTCCTGCCATTCAACATTCTCAAAAAACGCTTTTACTGCAGCGATTTTAAGCATCAAGCAGGCCATGCTTGTCGGCACCGGCGCTGGGGCCTATGCTGGAATGGTGGCTGGAGCGCTTGCAGGGGGTCTTCTTATTGATTGGGATAGCAACGAAATTTTTTCTGAAGCACCGGATGATTACATAGTCCGCAAAGCAATCGGAACTATTGTTAGCGCAATGGGCGGCACTATTATTGGTGCATCCACTGGAGCAATTTCAGGTTTTTTCGGAACTCCATTTTACTATACGTTTTGGAAAAAATATTTTGAGCGACAAATTACAGAAAAATTCTTCAATGTTTTGGAAAGCACTTCGTCTGAGTTGCGTCAAGAGACATCTGATTATTTAAAGACGCAACCAGAACGCGCTGTCGCTGAAAAATATTTTGCCGGAGATATAAAGGCTCTAGCTATCTTTAAAGCTTTGCTGGAAGACTCCTTGGCATAATTTGTTTCTAATTTAAGGGCAGCTGTATTATCATATATAAGCATATATCTTGATAATAACTGCCCTTAATTTTAAAACGGTGGAAGAATTATGAATAAATCTGGAATAATAAAAAAACGCAGCCTCGTTGGTATATTTTTTCTTATGGTTTTCACCTGCGGACTCTATTCTTTCTACTGGTGGTATAAAACAAAAAATGAGATTAATCGCGTCGGTGGGTCTATTCCGCCCTATTGGTTTTGTCTGTTACCTTTCTTCAATATCTATTTTGACTTCAGATATGCGCAGGATCTCGTGCGTTTCGTGCGTAAGCAGGATGATGCAGTTATTGAGTGGGGATATTTCTTTCTCATTATATTTCTGCCATTCATAAGGACGTTTATTATTCAACGTGACTTGAATAACTACATATCAAAAACTTTATAAAGTTTTTATCGTTTTGCCAAAATTTTGATGTCGCCATTTTCAGCTTCAAGGGTGATAGGTGCGCCGCCTTCGCCAAGAGATCCGTGCACATCTTTTTTAATCTGCGCCCAGAAGTCGCGATTCAGGAGTGTGGTGTGCGGTTGCAGGGTGATAAACAGTTCAGACGTTACCGATCCGCGTAGCGTCGATGCAGAAAGTTGCGCTTGGATTTTTTTAGGCGCCTCCACGAGTATAGTGCCATATTTATTGTGCGCGAACACAGAACTTTCAACAGAAAACTTATCAAGAATTATTTCAATAGTGCCGTCATCAGCATAGAGTGTTTGCGTGCGGGAAAGATTTTTTGTTTTAATAAGCCCTTTTTGTGAAGATACGGTGACGCTGCAGGTGAAAGGGACATGCGCAGAAATGGTAACATTGGCGATATTTTTCTCTTCATCTTTTTTGGTGACGGTGCAATAAAGTTCGTGCGGTAATTTGCTTTTATCAACGGTGACGACCGTGTTGGCTAAAGCCTCAGGGTGGCCCTTTTGGACTATCTTTATCGATATTGATTCTTTATCCCAGCCTTTTACTTTAACGGTGCCCTGTTGTTGTGTTACCGTAAGTGAAGCGGGCTGTGTCACTTTTATAAACTCATGAGATGCGGTAGACTCATGACGAGTAAATAACGCCTTCGGGGTAAAATCTGACATCTGCCACGCATGAGTAATAAAAGACCACATCATTAAACCGATAAATAGACGTATGTTCATAGAAAAATCCTTATTGTTAGCTTCTATACCCACGCAAGTTTTGCCTAAATTGACCGATGTTGTCAACCTTTTATTGAAAGAGGGTGCACGTGTCTACGCAGTGGGCGGCATCGTGCGGGATATTCTTTTGAAATTACCTGTACACGATCTTGATATCGAAGTTCATGGAATATCGGCAGAAAAGCTTGAAGAGCTCTTGTCTCGTTTTGGTACTGTGCATTACGATGGAAAAAGTTTTGGTGTATTTCGGTTGCACGAATTGCCTGTCGATTGGTCATTGCCTCGGCGCGATTCTTCCGGCAGAAAACCGGTGGTGGAGGTTGACCCTTCTATGGATATTGCAACAGCACTTAAGCGCCGCGATTTAACGATGAACGCCATGGCGATAGATTTTTCAACCGGGCAACTGATAGACCCGTATGGCGGATTTGATGATCTAAAAAATAAGGTATTAGCAACGCCCGATCCAGCGTTTTTTATCCAAGATCCCTTGCGTTTTTACCGCGTGATGCAATTTATTGCGCGCTTTGAGATGCAGCCCAATGCTGAGTTGAACCAAGTATGCGCCACGATGAATATTGAACATATTTCAGCAGAACGTATTCATGCAGAATTTGATAAACTTTTTATGCTCAGCGCGCGGCCATCGCTCGGGATACGCTGGTTGAAAGATATCGGCAGATTGTCTGAAGTCCTGCCGGAAATAGCTGCACTGGTAGGCGTGCCACAAGAGCCAAGTTGGCACCCAGAGGGAGATGTGTTTGAGCACTCTATGCAAGCATGTGATGCCGCGGTATCGCGACCGGTTACTGATAAAAAATTATTACTCTATGCTGCGCTGTGTCATGACTTGGGTAAAGTAACCACTACAAAAAAAATTGACGGACGTTGGCGCAGTTTTAACCATGAAGCTGCTGGTGCCGAACCGGCAAAAAAAGTATGTAGCCGGTTAACGGGAAATAAAAAAATGATCGAGCTCGTTACCGTATTGGTAAGACATCATATGGCGCCGGGGCAGTTTGTCGCGCAAAAGGCCACTGCAAAGGCGTATAAAAAATTAGCGCATATACTCGCGCCAGATTTAAATCTTTTTTTCTTGGCACAACTTGCTTACGCTGATAAATCTGGCAGAAACCCGGAAAAAAATTATCCATTGCAGACAGCGCTCCCCCAGATTGATGAATTTATTGAGCATGCACAAACATATGGTGTTTTGTATGAACCAGAAAAGCCGTTGGTAACCGGGCGCGACCTGATGCCACTGGGGTTCTCTGGCCCAGCTCTAGGCCGTGCATTGGAAAGGGCGTACACCTACCAGATAGAGCATCACAATTCTACGCATGAAACTGTTTTGCGTTACGTACAACGTATGGTAAAATAGTGAAGCTTTAATAAAAAAAGGGAAACAAATTATGAGTCTTTTTTCAGGAAACGCAGTAGCGCAACTTATCTTTCAATCCGATATGGTAAGTAAGGCCGTTCTAATGATACTTCTTTCATTGTCGATTATCTGCTGGACCGTCTTTCTGCAGCGTTACTTTTTGCTGCGTATAAAAATTGCACAATTAAAACAGGCACGTTCTGCGCTGGCGTCAGTTAATAGCCTTGATCAGCTGAAACTCACTGTAGCAACACTTAAAAGTTCGTATGCGGGCCTTTTTCTAGACCCGGCCTATGCGGCACTGAATGATCGCTTAACTACAAAAACAGAAAGTTCCGCGCAGGAGAAAGAGTTTTTCTCACAGCAATTATTTTCACTTTTTGACGATTTAGTAAAGCAAGAGCAGTCATATCTTTCACTATTTACTGCAACTGCTGAGATAGCGACGCTGCTCGGATTATTCGGAACCATTTGGGGTTTGATCCATTCATTTATTCGTATTAGTGAACGGCAATCGGCAGATATCATAACGGTTGCCCCTGGTATTGCCGAAGCACTGATCACCACGCTTGCGGGACTTTTGGTGGCGATCCCTACCATTGTATTGTATCACGCGTTAGTAACCAAGATGCGTCAAGCTGAAGATGAGTTAATGGTTGTTGCCGACCGGTTTGAAATGGTCGCAAAAAAATTATGGGAAAAGGAGTTTATACATGCGCATGCACAAATATCGCCAACAGAGAAGCCAGAGCATACCGCGGGTAAACCTTACACCGCTTATTGATACGGCGCTCACTCTCTTGGTTATCTTTATGGTGACCACGCCATTGATACAAAATGGCATCAAAGTTGAACTCCCTAAGGGCCAAGTAAGTGAGATTGATCTTGCCGCGCAGCCAAAAGAATGGGTTGTTTCCATCGATGCGCAGGGGACTTTATTTTTGAATAAGCAGCAGGTTACTACACAAGATCTTTTACAACAGTTACGTTACGCAAGTGAAAATAGTGGCGTTGATGCCGTGGTGGTGCGTGCCGATGCCGGAGCGCAATTTGGAACAATTATTGAGCTTGTCGACGCAATAAAAAATATAGGGAAAATTCAATATGTTGCGTTTGCTACAGAAAAAATTCAGGGCGGATCCTGATGTTATCCATTATGCTCTTTTTGTAGTAACTATTCACGGCATGCTTGGCCTGATATTTTTCGGCGCGTTGCGTGAAAACCCGTTACGGATAACTATCAAAAAAGCGCATAGCGCATCTCATGTGCGTGTCACTTGGACCGGTTCTAAAAATACTGAGGGCAAAGCATACGCAGGCCCCCTGGCTAAAGCAGCTATTGCAGAAAAGCCAATACAACAAGCAAAACAAAAAAGCAAAAAAGTTGAGCGGGTGCTGAAACCGCTAACCCTTCCCTTCGACCATGCTCAGGGTAAACTGGCTCAGGATGAGCGGCGGCGGACGGTCCCTGCGCAAGTAATTTCACGTTTTTCCACTATTAATCTTGGTCCTAAAAAAAAGAAAAAAAAGCCAGTTGTTGTAAAACACGTAAAGCCTGTAGTGTCTCCAGTACCTATTGTGCCTGCCCCGGTTACGCCTGTTGCAGTCGAGCCAGTAGAAGAAGAACCTGTTATACTCAGTGTGCATGAACATCAACAAGAGCAGGAACTTCTTGAAATTATTGATGCGGTGCGCCGTTGGTGGCAGCCGCCATTGGGCGTAGCTGCCGGCGCGCTCTGTGCGATTAAAGTAAAAGTTTCTCAAGAGGGCGCTGTGCAAGAGGTTATTGTCGAGCAAAGTTCTGGCGTTCCTGCGTATGATATAGCCGCCAAAAGTGCTCTATTAAAAAGTATATTTCCTAAAAAAGTGTGGGGCAAAGAGTGCGTATTTCAATTTTAAGTATAGTTACACTGTTTATTTTTTATATGTGTGCGCAAGAGAACTCTATTAAAATTACAAAGCCGCAGGCGGCACAAGCTTTTTCGCTTGCACTTGTATATGAAAACGAGACGATGCGTGAAGATGCATCACTGCTACAAAAGATGTTGGCAAGCACCGGAGTTTTTGATGTCTCTTGTGTGTGCGGGAGTATGCCCGTTTGCAGAAAAAATATTATCGATTATATGCATAAAGGCTTTTCGGCGATTCTTTTTATCCAAGCACATAAAGACCATATCTCCTGGCGACTCTATGACACCACCCAAGCAGAGATGTTATTAGGAAAAACAACCGGCAGCAGTTCACGCGAATTAACAGCGCGCTTAGTTGCAGATGCAGTATATATGCATCTTTTTAATCATGAATCATATTTTCTCACCAAGATCGCCTACATTAAAAAAAGCCCGACAGCGCGCAACAAAAAGGGAACTGAATTGGCACTACTCGATCCTGCTGACGGGACATCGCGCACGATTTTAAAAGATACGAGAACCTTAGTTGCGCCGCAGTGGTCACGTGGCAAGCAGGGGAAAAAGATATGGTTAAGTGTTTCTGAGTTTACGCCGAGCAATGTGCGGTTATTGGGCACCGATTTACAGGGACATACCTGGAGTATTATCGACAATGAAGGCACCTATGTCGGAACGGCGCAGCAAGATGATGCCACCTTTGTCTATGTAAGATCCGGTGTTTTGTGGCTCTATACTTTTGATAAAATAACCAAAAAGGGTAAACATACGCGACTGACCAAAAAGGGGCAGATATGCGGATGCCCATCGCTGTTGCAATCAGGCGATATCGTCTATTCTTGCCAAGGGAAAATATACCGTTACGATCGCCAAACGCAAACGAATAATCTTTTACCGATCTCGGGCAACTGTTTAGCGCCCGATGCGCATGCACCAAGTAATCGCATTATTTTTTCTCGTTCAGTAAACGGTGTCTTGCAGTTACACAGTGTCGATGCTCAAGGCAACAATCTGAAACAGATCACTCATGGACCGGGGAACAAAGTGGATGCCTGTTGGTCGCCCTGCGGCAACTATATTGCGTACACACGTTGCGCACAGAACCAGGAACAGATTGCACTCTTTAATTGCTTAAATGGCGTTGAGAGAATACTTACTCCTGAACATCAGTTATGCGGATACCCTTCATGGTCGGCCAGTGATATGTCACTGTATGCTTTCAATTAACGCTGCGTATTAAAAATGTAGTGAAAATACCAATAATCTGTATCAATGGCTCCCCCATTACCCGCATCATCTATAATTGCCACAAAAGGGGAACTGCTGTTATTGACGGGTATATTCGTGCTTAATGAACCGACAGCCACGTCATCGATAAAGAAATTGACGTTGGTACCTGTACCGTTCACTTGAAATTTAAGTCGTTGAAAAGTATTTGCGCTGGGCCCGACTCCGGTAGCCAGCTGAGAAGTGCTTCCGCCTGATGCAGTATTAATCACCCAATTTGCCGAGCTGTTATTATAAGAAAAATAGACCCCGTTATTCGGTGTCCCTTCAGGATTGTCTCCTATTCCCACATTAATGGTAAAATTGTTTGATACGGTTGCAAGCGCTGGCAACGAGATTGACCATTCATTTAAACACGACCCCAGTCCAAAGCGCATACTTTGACTTACTGTGCCATTGGTTTGTTTAATTAAGAAATTTTGAGTTGTTCCCGTCATGAGCCGGGTAATCCCAATGGCAGTATTTGTCGATGTTACTGTTGTTATAAAATTGTTATTGCCCGCTATCCAGGGTGTGTCGCCATAAAATTCATAGGCAGATGTTGTTGCATCAAATGCCAAAAAGTCATCGAAGAAATAGGATTCACGAGAAGGAGAGATGGGCTGGAAAAAGGTCACTGGTGTTGAGCTTGTTAACGGGAATGATGCAAGACGTGTGCCATCAGTGCCTATGGTGCTTGTGTAAGAGCCACTTGTTGCAATAAGAGCCCCATTTTGTGTATCTACTGTGAGATTTGAAATAGTGAGTGTTGCTATGGTGCCGGCGCCCAATTGATTCGCGCTATTTATTACCACAAATGAAGTCGAGCCCGGTGGGGTGTTGCCACTAATGCCGGCGATAAAACAACTATGCGTCGTGAGAGAGTTTAAGCCGATTCGAATGGTGTTTTCATCACCCGCTACCCCCGCGTTGCCGATGAGAATATTATTTGATTCGGAGTCGGTGTAGTTGCTGCCACTATTTGCACCTACGCTGATATTCGATGACCCGGCCGTGACAGTTGCCAGCGTAGAGGCGCCGAAAGCAGTATTTAAAAGACCGGTGGTGAGTGCTAGAAGAGTATTTACCCCATATGCAGAATTTGCAGTTCCGGTCAGAAGCCCGTTTCTGCCCGCATTGAGTCCAATAAGAGTATTTTGGTTAGTTGGCGCGAAGATAAAACCTGAGCCGGTGCTACAGCTGCTGGTGCCATAATTGATTAAGCTATTTCCCGTTAAGGTAATTGTTGTTGCGACAAAACTGCCTGTAGTGCTGCGCATCACCAAAGTGCCAGCCACTTGACAAGATGTCGCGGTAAAAAGAAGTGTAGGGCTATTATTAAAGCCAAGCTGATTCAAGGAATTAACCGTCACAAAAGAACCTGTTTGTAATAAGGCGGTGAATATATGGTCAATGCGGCATACAGCTTGGTCTGTTGATTGGCCAGAATCACCTATAAGGATATTATTGGCTTGCCCTCCTGTATAATTGGAGCCACTATTAGCTCCTATGACTATATTGGGGAACGACCCGATAATATTGGCTAACGCAAACGCGCCGATTGCCACACTATCTTTTACCCCAGTGGTTCCCGATGCTGCAGCGAGTGCATAGTAACCGATGGCAACATTATTAGCATCAGACACAGCGGGCCCAATAGCGTTTTTCGCAAGAGCATTGACCCCAATGGCAACACTATGTTCGCCGGCGGTATTGGCCTGCAGAGCTGCAGAGCCTACTGCGACATTATTCGCCCCAGCAGTGTTATTCGTCAAAGCATTATTGCCGATCACAATGCTGTAGTAACCGGCCGTATCTGCCATAAAAATATTGTTGCCAATTGACACAGACTCATTAACACTGCCCTTGGTATTATTACCTACCATAGTATTACTCACTGAGCCCCCCATACCCTTTGTATTAAATCCAATTGCTGTATTATTCGTGGTGCCGACTATCGCCAAGAGAGCATTGGTGCCAATTGCTGTATTGGTTGATCCTGCGGTGTTTGCTTTTAAAGCATTAAACCCCAGAGCAGTCATTTGTGAATTGTTTGCCAAAGTGCTTAAAGCACTGCTCCCGACGGCAACGCTATTGCTCCCATTGGCGACACTTGAAAGGGCATAATAGCCCAGGGCCGCATTGGTTACGCCTGTCAAACTATTATTATTACCTGCATTGAGGCCTACAATAGTATTTTGGTTGGTGGGGGCAAACACGAAGCCTGAGCCTACGCTACAAGCACTGGTACCATAATTTATTAAACTATTACCCGTGAGTGTAAGGGTAGGCGCGATAACACTACCCGTTATGTCGCGAATTATGAGCGTCAGGGGGACATCACAAAATGTCCTCGTGGAAAGAAGTGCCATAGAGAGTGTATTTGTCAGGGTAGTGATCCATGAAAGATCGCCCATTGAATCGATAAGTCCCACTACCTGTCCCGTTTGCCCTTGAGTAGTCGGCAGAACCAGCATATATTCAGATGGTGAAGACATGCATGCTCGTGTCTGTAGTGCATCTAGGGAAGAGAGTGTTGATGCTATTATTACTATCATTAACGATAATTGAGAAAAATTCATAGTATATGCTCTTTATGTTAACGCCGAGTATTAAAAATATAATGAAGGTACCAGTAATCCAGATCGACAGAGCCTCCATTTCCACTTGCATAAAAAATATTGGCAAAAGGTGAGGAGCTATTACTTGTAGGAATAGTTGTGTTGAGGGAACCGACAGCTATATCGTTGATCAGGAAATTAACCGAGGAGCCGGCACCGTTTACCTGAAATTTCAGGCGCTGAAAACTATTCGCAATTGGGGCAACTGTGGTTAATAGTTGCGAATTACTTCCGCCAGATGCGGTATTGATCGACCAATTTGTCGAGGTGCTCGTGTAGGAAAAATAAACACCATTATTGGGGGCACTTGCAGGGTTATCGCCCACTCCTATGTAGACGGTGTAGGTATTGATGAGTGAAGTATCAGGCAGTGATACGCGCCATTCATTCAGGCAGGGTCCAAGGCCAAATCGCAAACTTTGGTTTAACGTGCCATTACTTTGTTTAATTAAATAATTTTGTGCTGTTCCTGTTGTTAATCGAGTAATGCCGATGGCAGTAGTATTGGATGTTACCGTCGTTATAAGATTACTGTTGCCTGCTATCCACGGAGTATCTCCAAAAAAAATAGGACTCATTCCGGTGTTAAAAGACAAGAAATCATCAAACGAATACGACTCACGTGATGGTTCAACCGGTTCGAAGAAAGTTACTGCCGGTGTGCTTGTCAAAGGGAAAGATGCAAGGCGTGTGCCATCTGTTCCTATAGTGCTTGTATAAAGACCATTTGTTGCAAGAACGGCGCCATTTTGTGTGTCTACGGTCAGGCTTGAAACGGTAAGTGTCGTTACGCTCCCGACACCCAACTGGTTCGCACTATTTATTACAACAAATGACGTTGAGCCTGGTGGCGTGATGCCATTAATGCCAGCAATAAAGCAACTTTGTGTGGTGATAGAATTTATACCGATGCGAATGGTGTTAGTGTCGCCCGCTACGCCTGTATTGCCGATGAGAATATTGTTCGATTCAGAGCCGGTATAGTTGCTGCCACTGTTCGCACCGATGCCGATATTATTCGAGCCGGAGGTGATGGTTGCCAATGCAGAAGCACCAAGGGCGGTATTTAAAAAACCTGTGGTAAGTGCCAGTAGTGCGTTTGATCCATATGCGGTATTTGCACTCCCGGTTACCAGGCCGTTTCTGCCCGCATTGAGCCCGATAAGAGTATTTTGGTTAGTTGGTGCGAAAATAAAACCTGAACCAGTTCCACAGGTGCTTGTGCCATAATTGATGAGGCTATTTCCCGTTAAGGTGATAGTGGTTGCGACAAAGCTGCCTGTAGTATCACGTAACACTAACGCGTTTGCCACGCGGCATGATGTCGCGGTGAAAATGAGCGAAGGTCTATTATCAAAGCCGAGCTGATTCAATGAGTTAACGGTCACAAAAGAGCCTACAAGGGGAGTTGTGGCTATATTATCAATGCGACATACGCCGTTGTCACCACCCTGGCCTGAATCCCCGATAAGAATATTATTAGATTCTGACGAATAGTTTGAGCCCGCTCCGGCGCCGATAATAATATTTGAATTACCATATGCGTTCATTGCTGCTTGATAGCCTATGACAACATTATTACTTGGTGATGGTAATCCTCCTTGCCCGGCCAGTGCTTGGTAGCCGATAGCCACATTGTTTAAACCGGTCGAGCTTTCCTGAAGGGCGGAGGTTCCGATACCGATGTTATTCGACCCGATGGTGTTATGTTCTACTGCAAAGTAACCCAGGGCTATATTATTGCTTCCGGTAGTATTGAATGCTAATACGTTTACTCCCAAAGCTATATTATTAGAGCCTGAGGTATTAACTGGCAGTGCATTAACGCCGCATGCGATATTATTTGACCCGATAGTATTAATGTTTAACGTGCTCGACCCAATTGCAATATTATTAGAGCCAGTCGTGTTAGCAGTAAGAACATTGTAACCCACAGCGGTGTTATTACTCCCCGTCGTGTTATTCATGAGCGCTTGAAATCCGACGGCTGTATTTGCGGACCCTGATGTATTTGCTGACAATGCCATATATCCGATTGCCACCAGCCCCTGTGCAGCAGTTGCGGTCGCTAAAGCGCTGTAGCCTATTGCGACATTACCCGTTCCGGTCACATTTGATGCAAGTGCCAATGCGCCAAAAGCGACGTTGTTGGTGCCTATCGCATTACTGGCATTCCCCGCACTCAGACCGATAAGAGTGTTTTGTAGTGTAGGTGCAAAAATAAACCCAGAGCCGGTTGAACAAGAACTGGTTCCGTAATTGATTAAGCTGTTTCCCGTTAACGTGATAGTGGTAGCGACAAAACTTCCGGTAGTATCCCGTAAAATGAGTGTTAAGGGTACGTCGCATGATGTTGCCTGATCCAGCGCGTTTATGAGCACCGAGTTAGTAACGGTGGTAATCCATGAAAGATGGCCAACATTATCGACGAGTCCGAGCACTTGGTATTGCTGCCCTTGCGTTGTTGGTAAAATAATAGTCGGGGGATTTGTTTGGGCAGGGCATGCACGAGTTTGCAGAGCATATGATTCAATTATGGGCAAAAGCGATAAGGTGGCTAAGAAAAAAATAGAAAAATTCATTATACTTTACTCTTTTTTAAATGAGTTATACAATCTTACTGTATCTCCTGACGCACTATAAAATGTTGTTGCCCTTTGCGTCAAGCAATTCATTATTCATGTATTATTTATGAACATATCATCTTTCTTTACCCTGCTTCGCCTTGTGCTGGCGCCGTGTCTTCTCGCACCGCTTATTGCGTTTCAGGCGCCCGCGTATCTTACTTTTTTATGTTACGTACTTTTGGCTGCGACCGATTTTTTTGATGGTTTTTTTGCACGAAGATACGCACAGGTTACGCCGTTCGGCGCGTTTCTTGACCAATTTGCCGATAAGATATTTCTCTTTTCTGTTATGCTTCCCGCTATCTATACGCACCAGTGTTCATGGTGGTGGGCGTTACTTATCGCGGTTAGGGAATTGCTCGTTATGGGGATGCGTGAGTATGGGGCGCAAAAAAATATTTCATTGCCGGTTATCTATTCTGCCAAAATAAAAACAGCCTTACAGATGATATTTTTTGGCTGGTTGATTCTGCAACCAGATTTTGATGGGGCATATTATGTTACGTATGTTTTATTTTTCGTAACTATAACTTTCTCATATTATTCTGCTTATTGGTATCTTAAGAAATTTAATGGGGACATATGAATTTTCAAGAAGTTGCTCAGGTATTGCAAGAGATTGAGCATATACATTCACGCAATCAGATCATGGAACTTTTGGCCTCGCTCTTTCATAAAGCAACCCCCGAGCAGGCGCAAATGATCACCTACTTGTCTCTTGGGCAGGTGCGGCCGACCTATCTAGGGAGCCAATTTAATATCGCTGAAAAGACGATTAAAAAAGTTATTCAAACTATTTTACGCCTTCCTGAAGATGATTTTAATCAACAGGTGAAGCAGTATGGTGACCTTGGCACGCTTCTTGCGAGCCATCCACAAGTTACCACACAAGATCCATTGAGTTTGGAGCATGTATTTCAGCAACTGGTAGAGCTGCAAACTATCTCTGGAGAGGGGTCGCAAGAAGAGCGCGCTCAATTCTTAGAAAAATTATTAAAGAACGTAACAGCTGCCGAAGGCGGTTTTATTGTACGTATTATTTTGGGTAAACTGAGAACCGGTTTTTCTGATATGACCATGATCGATGCGTTCTCTTGGATGTTAGCCGGTAATAAAAGTTTGCGCAAAGAGATTGAACATGCCTATAACATCTGTGCAGACCTGGGGCTAATCGCTTTTACTCTTAAGAAAAAGGGGAAAGATGGTCTTGCAGATATCCATATCACTCTTGGTATTCCGATTTTACCCTCGCTTGCAGAGCGTCTGCCAACAGCTGCAGAGATTGTAGAGAAATTGGGCCACTGCGCCGCGCAGCCAAAGCTTGATGGTTTTCGGCTCCAAGTGCATATCAGCACGTCGCAGGTTTGGTTTTATTCAAGAAACCTTATCAACATGACACTCATGTTCCCCGAACTTACTCAAGCTGCAGAACGCTTAAACATCACTGACGCTATCTTTGAAGGTGAGGCGATTGTCTTTGACGAATCGACAGGCGCATTCTTACCATTTCAAGAGACGGTAAAGCGCAAACGTAAACATGATATTCATGAGATGGCTCAGGAGTTTCCCTTAAAACTTTTTGTCTTCGATCTTTTATATTTGAACGGCGAGTCGATGCTCGATAAAGGACACGAAGCGCGCAGAAAAGCCGCACTTACCTTTTTGTCGGCGGATCACCATGACACCATATCACTTATTGATGAACGCGAAATTACCACAGCAGATCAACTTGAAGACTATTTTTTAGAGTGTATGCACGAAGGTCTTGAAGGGTTGGTGGTAAAAAAGATGCATGCGCATTACCAGCCGGGCAAGCGGAATTTTAATTGGATAAAATTGAAACGAACTCAAGAGGCCGGCACGTTGACTGACACTATCGACGCCGTTGTTTTAGGATATTATCATGGCCGAGGACGACGAGCCACGCTCGGCATAGGTGCATTTTTGATTGGTGTATACGATAAAAAAAATGATCGCTACGAAACATTAGCAAAAGTCGGCACGGGGCTAAGTGACCAGCGCTTTAAAGATATCAAAGCGCTTTGCGATGGTTATAAAGTTGACCATAAACCGTTTAACGTCGTCTGCCCGAAGGAGTTGTATCCTGATGTATGGGTAGAGCCCTCTTTAGTGTGGGTGGTTATTGCCGACGAGATTACGCGGTCGCCGCTGCATACTGCCGGCAAGACAGAGCATGAACTTGGGTATGCGCTTCGCTTCCCGCGCGCGCTTGAACAGCGGTTTGATAAATCTGCTGACCAGGCTACTACGGTTGATGAGATAAAACATATGTTTGAAAATAGCTATCTTAAAAAAGCTGAATCGAAGAATAAATAAGCTACTCGTCTCATCTGTGCGGTCTTGCGATAAACAAAGAGTGTCCCGACCGCCGCTCTAAAGAGCTATAGTGGGCAGGCAGTATAAACTCCTGCGGGGATCCATCTCATGAAGTCCACAGTGTCATCCCAGACTCGATCCGTCGATAACACCATTCTTGTGTTCAAAAATTCTTCGCCGAAGGTCATTGGTGACGCCGATGTATAAAGTCCCCCTTGGTGCGTTTGTGAGGATATAGACGTAATAGATTTTCATATAACACTCTATTTTTAATCGATTTTTTACTAATTCGATGGATCCCAGATCGAGTCTGGGATGACACTGTGGACTTCATGTTGATGGATCCAGGCCATCAGGCTTGGCAAGCTGCGCCGGACATGGTTAGATGCGATTTTACTTCTACCCTAAGTGCCGTTGGCCATCTGATAGCTGCATCCGAAGCCCGGCCTTCGAGGGCGAGGGCAGCAAGGGTTTTAAGGGCTCGTCCCTTAATGATCGGGGGTCTTGGGGGTTTATCACCAAATCCCCAAGGCGGGGCACTCGGCACGGCGCAAATAATTTATATATCGAATTCGGGCTTAACTATGAATCAGCTTATAAAATTTTTCAGCCTCAGCAGCAGGCTTAGCCGCAGACGTTATCTCTTTGCCAATAACAATAGCTGCAGGGTTAAGGTCAATAAGCGTCGGCAGCGTCTCGAGCGAAATATTGCCTGAGATATGTATCGGTAACGGCGTGTTCCCTTTTACCATGTCCCATGTCTCTAAGAAAGTAAGTTGTGAAGAGTCTTGTGAAGGTATCGTAAGCAACAGTGCATCGACCCCAAAACTTTTAGCCTCAAGTGCAGATTGTCCCAATGAGCTTGCATCTATAAGATCAAGCATCACCTTTTTCCCCCGTTCATGTGCCGCGTTACAGCCGCTATGAATGACGTTGTGCCGTGTTCCGGAAAGCACGGTTATCCAATCGGCTCCGGCATCCGAACATAAAATTGCAGTCTCTTTTGCTCGGTCTGCTATTTTGACATCGGCAAGAATGGTTTTGTTGGGAAATTGTTGTTTGAAGCGCGAAACGGCTTGCATCCCGTTTTTGTAGATAAGCAGTGAGCCGACCTCGAAAATATCGGCATAGTGATTAATTGCTTGTGCTATAGAAAGGGCGTGGTCAAGATCTGTAAGATCAAATGCAATGTGCAGTTTCATATCTTAATAATCCTTTTAGTGGTTCAAAAAAAGTGCGTATCGCACACCGAGTGCGTGGAGGTCTTTTATTATCGAAAGTATAGCAGCAATAGATTTAATTATCTATTATGTTAACCATTATGCCAATGGTGCCTGTGAGTATGACTGTTCCTGATACTGTTTTTCTAAAGTCAGTGGCTCAAAAAAACGGTTTATTTTTACAAATTTCAGTACGCAAAATGGCGTGTCTATCCCTGTATGCACATAGATATCGGGCAATATAAAATTGGGCGATGCATGCGCTTCAAACGTACCGGGAACAATTTCGATATCCTGCGGCTTAGCTAAAATAATTAATGCGTTATCCGGTACCTGCGATGAGGCGGGCCGCTCCATGCGCGAAATGTTCCAATGTGACTTTTTATGCTTTTCATCATGCACAAGAGCGTACCGGTAAAAATGGGCATCGGTCTCGTGGGGGATTTCAAAATGGTGGACCGTGAGCCCTTGGAGCATCACCGGGTATATCTGGCTGGTNNTAATCGGTATAAGTAATATACCCTAAATAGCTTGCATAAATGCCCTGCACCAGCGGGCTGGCTAAATGGTGCTTTAATATCTCCTGCGCTATTTCTGTATGTGAACCGAGCACATCGCCAATTTTGTCGTTGGGGAAATTTTTTGCACAGGCCGGGTTTAATGCGCAGGGCACCATAAAGAAGCTGATAACATGCGGGGTCGGCGTCGATAACGCACATACCTGAAACGTAATAACGCTTACTATTAACGAAAAAAGCTTTTTCATATCCATCTATCCCATGTATTATCGTCTATATCACTAGCTTACTCAATTCCGGAGCAAAATATCCAGATATGGGTTCTTGCAAGCTAAAAGAACCCCCTCTTTTACTGACTTTGATATATTTATTGACTCTTTATGCAAATCCACCATACAATGGTTGAATATCAACCAAAGGATGCCATGATATTAAGAAATAGTGCAGAAAAACTTAAAAAAGCCCTCGCTCAATCGCCGGTCGTGCTCCTCAATGGTGCTCGCCAAACAGGCAAATCGACGCTGGCAAAGTATATCACCGAAACGCTCGATTATAGCTACATCACCTTCGATGATCTCCGTTTTTTATCGGCCGCACAGAATGATCCCATCGGTTTTATACAAGGGCTGAGATACCCGGTAATTTTAGATGAAATTCAACGAGTGCCAGAACTTTTTTTAGCCATAAAGCACGATGTCGATCAAAACCGAATTCCTGGGCGTTATCTTTTGACTGGGTCAGCCAACCCGCTTTTAATTCCTCAGTTAGGAGATTCATTGGCCGGTCGTATGTCGATAATTAATCTATTCCCTCTCAGTCAGGGAGAGCTGGCGGCCGTCGAAGAACATTTTATAGATACAGTTTTTGATAAAAGACAGCCCACACAATTTATCAAGCTGACAAAACAAGAATTATATTCCCGCATTGCTTCGGGCGGGTACCCTTTAGTGCAGCAGGCTGATTTTGAAGCGCGAGAGCTCTGGTTTAATGGATATGTAACGCTCTTGTTGCAACGCGATATAAAAGACCTTTCACATATCACTGGCATTGCAGACTTTCCACGACTTTTGTATTTGTTGGCAACGCGTGCAAGTAATTTGATTAATACAGCTGAACTTTCACGCACAAGTGGGCTAGCAGCAAGCACGTTAAGCAGATATTTAGTATTACTTGAAACGATTTTTCTGGTAAATTTCCTTCCCGCATGGAGCGTTAATCGCGGTAAGCGACTGGTGAAATCACCCAAGATAACATTGATCGATTCAGGGCTCATTGGCTATCTACTCGGACTTAATCTGCAAGAGCCGGATATTGATGGAAAGGTACTCGGCTCTATCTTAGAAAACTTTGTAGTAAACGAGTTACAAAAGCAGATGACCTGGAATAAGACAAGAACGAGTATGTTTCATTACCGCACGGTCAATGGAGTAGAGGTTGATATTATTTTAGAAAATAGTGCGGGTAAAATAGTTGCGCTTGAGGTAAAAAATAGTGCGACGGTAACAGCTCAGGATTTTAAGGGGTTGCGGCAGGTAATGGAAACAGAAGGAGACGCTTTTGTTCAAGGGATTGTTTTATATACGGGCACTGAATATGTACCATTTGGGCACGGGCTCTGCGCATTGCCCATAAGCGCACTTTGGTCAAGATAAATATAAAAGGAGACGGTGCATTTTTATACACCGTCTCCTTTTATATAATGCGTAATTAGTTTTCTTAGCTTAGTTTGCTTTCTAGTGTCTCTATGCGTTTCAAAAGCGTAGCATTTTGTTCTTGAAGTTCTAAAATAACTTTTTGATGTTGTTGTACCTCATTGAGAATCATGATAGGTAGATGTTGATAACGTACTGTTTCTGGCTGATCATCTTTATATACCACAATTTCTGGCATAATGACTTCAACTTCTTCTGCTATTAAACCGGCCTCAAAACATTTTTCACTATCATTGATGTAATTAAATTGTACGGGACGGAACTTATAGATATTTTTTGAAACATCACCCAGCTCTTGAATATTTTCTTTATACCGCTTGGAAGAGAGTGATGTTCCCAGCTGACCGCTAGAGTTGATATATACGGCACCTCCACTTATAGCGGTCACGCCAGAAATACCACCAATAAAGGTGGTGCCGGAAGTATTTCCGCCTGCAAGGCCTTTACCGATAATGATAACGTTATTTGCGGTAGAAAGACCTGTTCCAGTATTTGAGCCAATCACAATATTATAATATCCCGTTGTCAGGTTCGATGCTGCAAATTGGCCAACGACAACGTTTTGGCTCCCTGATGTGATATCTTCCGCTGCTTGAGCGCCCACAGCGACATTGCCAAAGCCCGTGGTATTACCGTTTAATGCTAGCAGACCGAAGGCGCTATTCTGGCTACCAACGTAAGTGCTTCCAGGACCCGCGACGTTCGCCAGAGCTTGATATCCAACAGCGGTATTGCCCGTGGTGCCGTTGTCATTCATGAGCGCTTGATAGCCCATAGCGGTATTTTGGGTTGAATTTGGAGCGCTTGTCATTGTTTGATACCCAAAGACAGTATTTGTTGTACCGATAGTATTGTTGGATAACGCATAATAGCCAACTGCAGTATTCCCAGTACCACTTGAGTTTTTAAGTAAAGCGCTTGCCCCGACTGCCACCATATTGTTTGCAGTATTATAATATAATGCTGAATCGCCCACGGCAGTGCAATAAGATACTGTTGGTGAAACTCCACTCCCATTCATTGCGTTATTTCCAAGAGCGGTGTTATTGCTGCCCGAAGATACTGCGAGCATTGCATTGTAACCTACAGCAGTATTTTGGGCTGAGTTGAAAGAGGACAACATTGCTTGGTACCCGATAGCTGTATTGTTACTTCCGGAAAAAAGATTAGATAATGCTTGAACGCCCATGGCCGTGTTGTTATTTCCAGAAGAATTCAGAACTAACGCATAATAGCCAACGGCAGTATTATTTGAAGCCACATTCGTCGCAAGTGCCATATATCCCACACCGGTATTTGAGCTTCCCGTGCCGTTACCCTGCAGTACCTGGGAGCCAACGGCAGTATTGTGCGCGCCGCCATTATTGAATAACAATGCTTGATAGCCAACAGCCACTAACCCGATATCAGCAACTGAGGTTAAAAGCGCTTGATATCCCAAAGCGGTGTTTTCGCTACCATTATTATTCAAGAGAGCTTGAGCCCCTACGGCAACATTCAGGCTGCCATTAGTGCTATTCTGCATCGCGTAATAGCCCAAGGCGACGTTGTTGGCAGCGACATTATTAGTATTTTGCAGTGCTTGAGCCCCTACGGCAACATTATTAACACCGAAGTAGCCACTCTGCATCGCGTAATAGCCTAAGGCGACGTTGTTTTCTCCAGTAATATTATTTTGCAGTGC